>JAZUFJ010000137.1:0-2392 GCA_045640645.1 Lachnospiraceae bacterium | reverse complement strand
TTTTCATATTCCCCTTCAGGAATCTTTACTATCTTGCCTTTAAGCAATCCCAGTCCCTTTACTCCTGGACTTTCTTCGCTTTCATCAAACAATAACTGTAATCCTAAGCAAATTCCAAGAAACGGAGTACCCTTTTCCACTATCTTATGAATAATGTCAAAAAGTCCATAGCTTCTTATCTTCTCCATTGCATCTCCAAAAGCCCCTACACCAGGTAAAATCACCTTGTCTGCTTTTAAAAGAATATCCGGATCTCTTGTGATCACTACCTCCTGGCCAAGCAAATTAAGAGCTTTTTCCACGCTTTTAATATTACCGGCATCATAATCTATCATTGCTATCATGTATTTTCCTCCTGACCTTGATCATCACTGTTTTCCATTTCAGCATCTTCTCCTTCATACAATAAGTCATCCAGAGCATCAAGGGCATCAAGATCATCTATATTATTTATTTCAATAGTTTCCTCTGGCTGCTGTTCATAAAATTCTGCCTCTTCTGATAATATGACATCATTTTCTTCTTTATAATCAGCCTCACTTGTTTCAGGCATATCCAAATGAGCCTTTAAAGCTCTTGTATACTCTTCCGAATCTCTAATAGCAGCCCATTCTCTCGCCTGGCTCTCAGTAACCGAGAAGGTATTGCTAAGAGCTTCAATAATCAGCCCCCTATATTTCTCAAACTGAGCTACAACACCATGTTCATAGGCGTCATTATACAGCTCATCTGAAACCTTTACGCCCTGCACTAATGCGTTTAAAGCCTCTAAAGGTCTGTTCATATTCATATAATTGTTATAGGATTCGTACTTTCGCTGTACTCTGAAGACTACAACTGTCTTTTCGTATAAAGCTTCTTCCTCTTCATTAAGATTATGTCCATATAACGCCAGAAAAGCTTCTTTATAGTTTTCATGATCAAAACCAGACTCTGCCTTCTTTACATCCAAATAATAAGGATAAAAGAACGAAACTGTAATAAGAGCTATACCTATTGTCAGACAGAAAATACATATAGGTATTACCTTCTTTTTAGGCAGCTTCACATATGGTTCAGGATCTACAGGTTTTTCCTTCACCTTTTTCTCTTTTTTCGGTTTTTTAGGCTTTGGTTCTTTCTTAGGCTTTTCCTTTTTAGGCTTTTCTTTTTTCTTTTTCTCTTTTTTCTTCTTGCCCTTATCGTCAGAGCCCATCTCTTTTAATATTTTCTGATTATCAACGTCGCCCTCTCCGGCAATATCCGTTGCGGTTTCCTCGAATATCTGACGTTGCGTATCTTCATCTTCAACTTCTTCAAATAAAGCCTTTATTATTCTTGCAATAAGGCCTGGTTTCTTCTCACCTTTTTCCTTTTTCTTCTTCTCTTTTTTCTTCTTTTTGCCTTTTCCTTCTTCATCATCCGTAGTATCATCGAGAGAACCGCCTGTTCCTCCCATACCACCTCCTGATGATGGCGCACCTTCAGCATTATCTTCACCACTAGCATCTTCAGCATCTGGCTCGATAAGCTCATTGTTTTCATCCATATCCAGAAGATCACTTATCTCGGATATACCTTCTATATCCTTCATGCTTTCTAACACATCATTTAAACTGTCATCTTCTCCAAAAGCTGAAATAGTATCATCAAAAGCATCCATATCATCATCAGAATTATTATCAGCATTTGGAGCAGCGCTATAATCTGTATCTGGTTCATCAGCTCCTACTGTTTCAGAAAAGCTGGTATTCTCCATTTCTTCTATAGATTTCAAAAGATTAGCTATGTCCTCATCCTGCATAGACTCTTCGCCCTGTGCATCTGAGCTATCTCCCTCCGTTGCTGTCAGCTCTGAAAGCATATCGCTAAGCATAGCATCGCTCATCAAATCATCAGAATCCATATTTGGCATCTCCGTATTCTCTGTGCTAGTTTCCTCCTGTGACAATTCTTCCAAAGGAATATCATCTGCCGGAACATCATCTAGTGTTAAATCATCTAATGGAATATCTTCTAGTGGCATGTCTTCCAGTGGCATGTCGTCTAATGGCATGTCCTCCAGTGGCATATCCTCTAACGGCATATCTTCCAGTGGCATGTCGTCTAACGGCATGTCCTCCAGTGGCATGTCAAAGCCTTCCAGATTCATTTCTTCATTTGGCGCCTCTTCTGTTGAATCCTCTACTGGAAGTTCCTCTGGCATTTCTTCTGACATTTCTTCTGGCATTTCATAGCTTTCCAGGTTCATATCTTCAGCTGGCGCTTCTTCTGTTGAATCTTCTACTGGAAGCTCCTCTGGCATTTCTTCCGGTATTTCTTCTGACATTTCTTCCGGCATTTCATAGCTTTCCAAATTCATTTCTTCAGCTGGCGCTTCTTCTGTTGAATCTTCTATTGGAAGCTCCTCTGG
>JAZUFJ010000136.1:0-3311 GCA_045640645.1 Lachnospiraceae bacterium | reverse complement strand
CCCGGTATTCCATAGGCCTTTAGGGATGGAGAAACGGCAAGACATATAGTCTTCTCTGTTCGTGATTTATCTGCCACAACCAGATTAGTAGTCAAAGGATCTCTTCCCCTGTCTACACATTCAACAGATGCATAATAAGACTTTAAATCTATGGCAATATATGATTTTTCTCTCTTATTATTTTCCAACGCTTTACTCCTGGCTCGATTTGCTGACCTATAATATATTGATGGTGTGTCAAAACTGAAAAAAACATTTACACAATCAAGTATAACGGATCACCTCGTGCTACACGCCCCCACACCTATATCGTATTATACCACTAATGTCGTATTTTTATAATGAATACTTTTGTTTCATTTGTCACATATTAGATATTACGCAACGTCTCATATTTCATTATTTTTTGACAATTAGTCGTAATTATCTGAATATTTAAACAATTTATAATTTTTTCATATTTTTTCAAAAAAAGGTGTTGACAAATTTATATTGAGTGATTATAATTCAGATATAAACAAAAACACCAAACTTACTTACAAAAGTAAGGGTGTTCAAGATATATCAGGATAAATATCCTAATCTGTTCAAGGAGGTACGGTCCAAAAAAAACTTAAATCTTCAAACTCAACTTACCCGAAATTATGCAAGGAGGTACAGTCCAAAGGATACTTAAATTTTCAAATTTAACTTACCCGATATTATGATTAGGAGGTACGGTCCAAAGGATACTTAAGTTTTTAAAATGGATTGAAAAATTAAATAGGAGGTATGGTCCCATGCAGTCAGAGGAACATTAAAAAGGCACAGATTCGAAACTGGAATCGGTGCCTTTTTACTATTATCATTTATTACTATTATTTTTACAATCCAACATAATATGGAGATCCTGGTGTAAATGTATCTGTAGGATCCCATCCCCTTAACGCCTTGTTATTTGTATCAAGAATAATATTAGGTCTTGTTAAAGGGAAAACCAAATCAGGCTCTTTTACTACCTGCACTATTGTTCCAGGAATTGTATTTTCATATATCCACTTTGCATCTATTAATGCAAGACGACAACATCCGGCAGAAGCTGGGGTGCCTAGCTTATTATACTGATTATATTCCAGTGAGCTTGGATCGCGTCTATAATATGGAACACTATGCATAAGCTCATGAGTATTAAATCTTACCGCATATCTGCTATAACAGTTTCCGTTCATCAATTGCCATTCATAATAATTTGATGTCGTATATGTGCCAAGATATGTATTCCCTGACTTTCCTGTTGAACAGCTAAATACTCTTATTGGTACATTATTGGCGTCGAAAGCTATTACCTGTTCAGTTCCTGTATTTATCATCAGATAAGCTACCGGAGCGGATGGAGCATAAACTAGCTGTGTAGCCTGTAAACCTTGTACAGCCTGCATCTGCTGCTGAAGATTCTGCATAGAATTAAGCTGCATTTGTCTTAACTGTTCCATAAGATCTGTCTGCTCATCAGCCTTTACCATAGAGCCTTTACTGAGCGTAATCACTGCCATCAAAGAAATTGTTACTATTAATTTGATTATTTTTTTCATAATATTCTTCTCCATTGTTAAGCCGTTAAACAGAATTATATCAAAAAATAGCGAAATATCAACCAACACAGCCTACAATTTCATTTATGTCCTTTATACCTTCGCATCTCATAAATTCCTGGATACCATCTACTATTTCGACTGTAGCATAAGGATTATTAAAGTTCATGGCTCCTACAGATATGGCGTTAGCACCTGCCATTATAAATTCTATTGCGTCCTCCCATGTAGCTATACCTCCCATTCCAATAATAGGAAGCTTCACGGCATGTCTAACCTGATAAACCATTCTCACAGCTACAGGCTTTATAGCAGGGCCTGATAATCCACCGGTTTTATTAGCCAAAGCAAAATTTCTTCTCTTAATGTCTATTTTCATTCCTGTGATTGTATTTATAAGAGAAAGGGCATCTGCTCCCGCTGCTTCAGCAGCCTTAGCCATTTCAGTAATATCCGTAACATTTGGTGAAAGCTTCATAATGATAGGCTGTTTAGCCTTTTTCTTAATCTCACTGGTAATATTGTATAGAGCCTCTGCCTTCTGTCCAAAAGCTATAGCTCCTTCTTTTACGTTAGGACATGATACATTTATCTCCAGCATATCTACCGCTTCATCCGATAATCTTTCTACCACTCCAACATAGTCTTCTACGCTTTTTCCACATACATTAACTATTACCTTGGTATCATATTTCTTTAAAAATTCCAGATCTCTTTCTATAAACTTTTCTATTCCGGGATTCTGAAGACCTATAGCATTAAGCATTCCACCATAGGTTTCACATACTCTTGTAGTAGGATTACCTGGCCATGGTACTAATGCCACTCCTTTTGTTACTACTGCACCAAGCTTATTAAGATCTACAAATTCTGAATATTCCATACCTGAACCAAAGGTTCCTGAAGCGGTCATAACCGGATTTTTCAGGTTCACTCCACAAATATCTACTGAAAGATTCATTATATCTCCACCTCCCTGGCATTAAATACTGGTCCATCCTTACATATTCTTTTATTATTTACTAAGGAATGGTCGTCTATTTCCTTTGATTTGCATACACAGCCAAGACACGCTCCAATACCACAGGCCATCTTTTCTTCCAGGCTAATCCATGCCTCCATGTTATTTTCCTCAGCATATTTCTTTAACGCTCTAAGCATCGGCATTGGTCCGCATGCATATATTACATCTGCCTTAAGATTGTTTTCTTTTATGGCATCTAATACATTTCCTTTCGTTCCAACAGTTCCATCTTCTGTAGCAATATACAGCTCACCGTTATCCTTTAGCTCATCATATAAAAATGTTTCGCAGTTTCTATAGCCCATTACTATTTTTTTATCTCCCTTAAGGCTCTTTGCTACCTCAAGCATAGGAGGTACACCTATTCCTCCACCAATAATAAGAGCTGATTTGCTGCTATCTACCGGGAAACCATTTCCTAACGGACCTAAAACAGTAATGCTGTCTCCATTTCTATAGGTAGAAAACTCTTTTGTTCCATCGCCTGCTACCCTATATACTATTCTCAGCTTTCCTTCACCTATCTCACAGATACTAATAGGTCTTGGTAAAAGCTTTGCATCATTCTTTGTGTATACTGAAATAAACTGTCCAGGCTTTGCACTGTCAGCAATGTTTGTCTCTATCCACATGCTGTATATGTCTGTTGCTATCATTTCCTGGGAAATCACTTTTGCGCATTCTCTTATTTTCATAGCACTTTCCATCCTTAAATA
>JAZUFJ010000135.1:0-12090 GCA_045640645.1 Lachnospiraceae bacterium | reverse complement strand
AGATGTTACTGAAGGAGCTACGAAAGCTTCATCCTTAACAACTGTAACAGCGTCAACTGACTCGCCTGCTGCAAGCTTCTTGATAACGTCTGCTGCAAATGTAGCCTGAAGAGGGTTACACTCTACGTTACAAGAAATCTTGCCATCTAATGTATACTGAAGTCCGTCATGTGTAGCATCGTAAGAGATGATGATTACATCGCCGTCTGTACCATATGTGATACCAGCTGCATCCATAGCGTCCATTGCACCATAAGCTTCGTTATCGTTCTGGCAAACTACTACGTTGAAATCGCTGTATGACTTGATGTATGATTCCATAACTTCCTGTCCACCAGCCTGTGTGAAGTCACCTGACTGTACGTCAAGGATTTCCCACTCGCTGTGATCCTTAGCAATGTTGTTGAAACCTTCTGTACGACCAAGTGTAGCAGAAGCACCAACTGAACCTTCGATAACAAGGATCTTAGCTTCTGCGCCGTTAAGGTACTCTGCTAACCAGTTACCAGCTGTTTCACCTTCAGCTGTCATGTCACATCCAAGAGCTGTTGTGTACATTGTATCAGGTGAATCTACTGAACGGTCAACGATAAGTACTGGAATACCAGCGTCCTGAGCTTCCTGGAGAACTGTGTCCCAACCAGCTGTTTCGATAGGAGCGATACAGATGTAATCAACTTCCTGCTCGATGAAAGAACGAACTGTTTCGATCTGAACTGCGTTATCATTGTCACAGTCTACGAATGATAATTCATATCCGTTTTCTGCTGAGAATGTGTTCTGGTAATTCTGTGTGTTAGCTGCACGCCAGTCTGTTTCATGACCAACCTGTGCAAAACCTACTGATACTACTCCGCCTTCTTCTGCAACTTCTTCAGCTGCTTCTTCAACAACTTCTTCAGCTGCTTCTTCTACTGGAGCTTCCTCTTCTTTAACTTCTTCAGCTGCTGGAGCTGCTTCTGCTGCAGGAGCTGCTGCAGGTGCGCCACAACCAACTAATGAAGCAACAGTCATTGTAGCTACTAAGAATAATGCTATTCTCTTTTTCATTTTTTGTTTCCTCCCTTTAAAGTAAGTGAATTAAATTTTTTTTGGAACCTCACGGTTCTCATGAGCATACTTTACAACGAACTTTTTACAAGGTCAACATTCCTTTATGCAATTTTTATATCTTTGTAGGTATAAACAATACAAATTTTTGTAATATATGTTATAATTAAATACAAATTTACATAATCATGGTTATTTTTTTACGATTAAGTGTGAAATATTATGATTTTTACATTTTTTCATTAAATTTTCCCATGTTTTACAGCTGATTTTTATTGGTTAGTTTGCTTAATATGAAAAATATGTGAACAAAAAGTTAAAATATTTCATAAATAATTTTCTTTGCACAAGAAAAAATTTACAGAAAGGGAAACTATGGCATCAAAATATAGTCAAATTGCAGATCAGTTACGAACCTATATCAGAGAATATAATACAAAATCCGTAAAACTTCCCACCGAAGAGGAATTGTGTGAGAAATATAATGTTAGCAGGCAAACTGTCAGAAAAGCTCTTTCTGTATTATATGAAGAAAACCTTATAATAAAGAAGCAGGGAAGCGGAACCTATTCAAAGATAAAAGAATCTTCACCTGTTAAAAAAAATGTTGCTCTTCTGATATGTTCTAACACTGAATATATATATCCATCTTTCATTTCAAACCTTAAAGCACGTTTACAGGTACAGGGATACAATTTATTACTGCGTATAACTGATAATAAAATAGAAAGAGAACGTGAGATATTATCAGAGCTTCTAAACGAATCTCTTGCAGGCATTATAGTGGAGCCTTGTTACAGCTCACTTCCAACACCTAATGACGATCTTTTTAAGTCTCTTAGTACAAAAGGAGTAAAAATTCTCTTTATATATGGAAAATATCCTAATTTAAATGACTATGCTTTTATTAATCCTAATGAATATTCTGCCAGCTACGAGCTTTGCAATCATCTTATATCAAAAGGACACACTAAAATAGCATGTCTTTTTAGACATGACAGTTATTCCGGGGTACAGAAATATTATGGATATGCAGCCTGTTTAAGAGATAATGGAATAAAATTAAATTTTTCAAATATACTATGGTGTGATTTCTCCCAGATCAATATGCTACAAAAAAAGCAGGATACAGATTTTTTGTCTGAATTCATCAAACGTAATCTGAGATCCTGCAGTGCAGTTATCTGTCATAGCGATGAGCTAGCCTACTGGCTCACAAAGGAGCTGAAAAAATATAATTTGAATGTACCTGATGATATAAGTATTGTCTGCTTTAACAATACATACCTAAATGAAATAAGCGATGTACCGGCAACCACAATGGCTTATCGCAAAAATGAGCTTTCAAACCTTGCCGCTTCACAAATATTGACCATGATAAATGGACACGGTATCTCCCATTCAAACATCAGCCTGAAGCTTATCAGCGCTCACTCAGTAAAAAGCTTACAATAACCTTCGCTCCTCGATCACCAAAGCTTACTTACTATTTCTATATTCCCTTGGAGTACATCCAAGGGTCTTTTTAAATACAAAGCTGAAATAGTGCGCATCCTTATATCCCACAGCTGCAGCTATCTCTCCGGAATGGAGATCCGTCTGCTTTAACATCTGCATAGCCTTTTTCATTCTCTTTTCTGTAACATATTCGATAAAGGTCTGCTTCATCTCCTGGCTGAAAATACCGCTAAAATAGTTTGAGCTTACCCCTACCTCAGTTGATACAGTATTAAGGGATAAAGTTTCCTGGCAATAGTTCTCTTCTATATATTCCAAAGCTCTTTTTAAGATATGCTTGCTAATATTATCGCTTTCTCTGTCTCTGATAGATATGGCCTTTTTAAAGAGCTCCCTCATATATGCTTCTATATCAGCTATCTTTTCTGACATCTCAGCATTTTCTATATCCTGTAAAAATTCCTGCTGCGTTTCTCCAAGACTTTCAACATAAGATAAAACAGAAAATCTGATATTTAATAATAGATAATTTCTAAACATCTTTTGTGTTAAGGTTTCTTTAAAGCTAGCTAGATATCCCGAAATAAAATCATTTATTTCATCTATATCACCCTCAGCTAAAAATCCCTTTATTATTTCAGGGTCTACCTTCGAAGCATCTACCTGTGACAAGCTTCCTGAGCTGGCTGTATTCTGAGTATCAGAAATATCATCTTTTGTAAATACATTTTGTGTAGGAGTAAGGAAACGATGAGCAAATAGTCGGTTTACCTTTAAATAGCAATCCGGCAACAGACTAAGCCTTCCTACCTCCTCTGAAACTGCCACATGCCAGTCTATTTGTTCCTCATATTCCTGACAGATATTTTTAATACCATCTACACATCGCTCCATAAGAGATGATATTTCCTCTTTTTCTCCCTTAACAATAAACAGATAAGTATTAATACTCCAGCTAATCATCAGATATTCAGGGAAACGCATAAAATATCTTAAAAGCTCTTCTTCTATCTTTTCTATATTATAGCCTTTTTTCTCATGTATACCTAACAGCACCAGATTATAGCAGGATCCATTGAGGTCTATTGAAAGCTTTGAGGCCTCATCATATATCTGCTCTGTAGAATACTGCCCCTCAAATAGCTTTTCAAAAAATAATCGTCTTGAATACTGGGCATATTCCTGCATATCATTCTGGAACTTTTCAATATAAGTCCTCTGTTCTTCCTCTGCCTCTATCTTGTCTTTAATATCAGATAAAACCTTTTGAAGATTATTCTTTGTTACAGGCTTTAAAAGATACTGCTCCACTCCCACCTTTATAGCCTGCTGGGCATATTCAAATTCATCATATCCGCTGATAATTATTATCCTCATTTTAGGAAATTCCTGGGATACTATTCTGGACAAAGCCAAACCATCCATAAACGGCATCTTAATATCAGTAATAAGTACATCTGGCAGGAGCTTTCTTATCATAGGCAGAGCCATCTCGCCATCGCTGGCTTCCCCTACAAATTCATAGCCAAACTGCTGCCATGGTATATTATCCCTTAATCCTTCTCGAATAATGCTTTCATCATCAACAATAAATACTTTTAACATATATGTTCCCTATTTCTTTTCTGATTTGCTTATCTTTTCCTGCAGAATCTCACTGGCATTTTCAATGGTAATTATTCGTTCATCAACGTATGTCTTTTTTTCCACTGTTTCGCCATTTTCAAGCTTCATAATTATATCTGCAATATAATCACCCTGTTCCGGATTACATTCAACGTCCAGATTTATCATTCCATCCTCTACAAGCTTAAGCGCTTCTACTCCACCATCAAATGATATCAGGGTAATATCTCCATCTAATCCGTAGGTCATTCCTTTTTCTTCAAGAGCTTCAATAGCCCCAAAAGCCATATCATCATTTTGACATACTACAACGTTTATGTCATCATACTTTTCAAGCATGGACTGCATTACTTCCTTGCCCTTTGCTGTAGTGAAATCACCGCTTGTCTGTTCAAGAATATGCCAGTTTTTATGCTGATCCGCTATAACGTCAAAGCCTATTGTTCTTCCTAACTGTGCCGAAGATCCTGTAGTTCCCTGGAGCACTACAATATTAATGTCTTTATATATCTTCCCTTTGCTCTGAAGATCCTTCTCTAACCATCTTCCTGCCTTTTCTCCCTCTTCCCTGGTATTACTGCCTACCCAGGCTTCATAAAGGCTGTCATTATTACCGCTTATCATTCTGTCCGCTATTATTACCGGAACGCCTGCTTCCTTTGCCTCTTTTAAAACAGTTTCCCATCCATCCTCTGTAACCGGAGAGAAAACTATATAATCTACTCTTTGTGATATAAAGCTTCTTATAGCCTTAAACTGATTTTCCTGTTTCTGTCTCGCATTATTAAATTCTAACAGAAAACCATTTTCCTTTGACAAAGAATTCTGTACAGATATTGTATTTGCGCTTCGCCAAACGGATTCGCTGCCAAGCTGAGAAAAACCTACTACTATATAATCCTCGTTTTCATCTATGCTGCCCTCAGAGCTTGGTATATCCACTTCAAAAAAACCACATCCTGACAAAGCTGTCATATATAATGAGATCAACATCAGCGCTATTAAGAGGAATACTTTTTTATATTTATTCTTATTCATCAAATTTCTATTCCTCCTCTGCCTTTTCTTCTCTAACGGATATAGCTGGCATAATAATATCCACACAGGTTCCTACACCCTGTTCAGATTTAATACTTATACCATATTCAGGGCCAAAGTTCATACGTATTCTTTCGTTTACATTTGCCAGACCAAAGCCAACCTCTGTGTCCTTACAAGGCTTTGTTATCTCTGTATTTAACCTGTTTAATTCCTCAGGCGTCATACCTACTCCATTATCTTCCACTCGGAAATGAATATTGTTTCCCTGAAGCTCACCTGTAACTAAAATATTTCCCTTTGCCCTCTTATATTTAATACCATGATATAAAGAATTTTCTACTAATGGCTGCAAAGTAAGCTTAAGAATCTTATATTCATACAAGGCTGGATCTATTTTTATTTCGTATTCAAGAATATCTCTGTATCGAACCTGCTGTATCTGAAGATAACTTCTAATATGTGATTCCTCATCATGAATAGAAATATATTCCTTGCCCTTGCTAAGTACTAAACGGAAAAAGTCAGAAAGTGACACTACCATTTCAACAGCCTTATCCGGATCATTTCCTTCGATAAGCCATACAATCGTATCCAGCGTATTATATAAGAAATGCGGATTAATCTGCTCCTGCAATAGTCTCAGCTCAGCATGTCTCCATCTTCGCTCATCTTCCTTTATCTGGGTAACCATGTTTTCCAGCTTTCCGGCCATGTCATTAATACTATCTGCCAGATTGCCCAGTTCATCCTGACTATGTACCTCTGTCTGCGCTGAGAAATCACCCTTGGAAATTTTCTGGGTAGCATCCACCAGTTTTTTTATAGGATTGGTTATACCAAACAAAATAGCAGTGGTAACGACAATGGCTACTCCAACTATGACACTAAGAAGAATAGTCATAAACCATATATAAGAAGAAACCTTTCGGTTCAGCTCCACCTTAAGCTTTTCAATACCCTGTGTCTGGTAATAAATATAATACTGGATATCATCCTGCAGAAGCTCTGTAAGAATATAAATATTGCTGTCAAGCATCTTCATATTCCTGTCATATCTTCCGCCCTTTTCAATATTTTTTCTAAGGTCGTCAACACGGTCTTCAAGAGTATCTAAGTTACGGGAAAAGCTCTGTATCCAAAGTCTGCTCTCCCCATCTGTAGTAACCTGATAAAGCTTAGAAGCTTCCACCCTTGCCTCATCAATAAGGTCATAAGGATTATCTAATGCCGGGTCCTCATCAATGGTATCAAAGGTCATATACCCTACCGCCAGCTTGTAAAGACTTTCATCCATTTTTTCCTTGAAATCAATGCTGTAGGTATTAGCTATTGTAATACGGTCTACAATCTGATCATAAGCCTTTGAATAGCTTATAAGTGAAAAAACCAGGTATAAAGTTATACATAAAAGAGGCCCCATACAGACCACTACTAAAGTTAATAGTTTTATTCTTATTGGGACCTTAATTTTATTCTCTCTCATTATTTTTTTCTTTTCCTTTTCAGAGACACTGATTACTGCAGAAGTTGCAGAGCCTGCTGAGGCTGCTCATTCGCCTGTGTCAGCATGCTTGTTCCAGCCTGAACGAGAACCTGCAGTTTAGTATATTCTACCATTTCTTCAGCCATATCAACATCCTTAATTGTAGAATATGATTTTGTCAGGTTTTCAATCGATACATCAAGGTTAGAAATAGTCGCATCCAGTCTGTTTTCATAAGCACCAAGCTTTGATCTTACCTTGGAAACATATGACAAAGCGTTCTGTACCTCATCAAGAGCCTTCCTTGCTCCCTCTTCTGTAGACATATCTGTATTCTCTATTCCCATATTCTTTAAAGATATATCCGGTATCTCTACTCTTATATCCTGGCCTTCAGCGCTGCCGACCTGAATAGTCATACCTCCTATTCCTTTAAGGTCAATCTTTGCGGATACCTCACCATCCTCAAGATTCTCTGCATCTATATTTATTAACAGCTCACCACCATCTCTTGTAGTGATATTAAGGATACCATTTTCATAAGAATACTTGTCTGTATCACCTATGATATTTTTTTTCCCACCCTGAGTAAACTCTAGTTTAGGCTCTTTGGTTTCAGGATCAGTTGATTTTGTAAACTTAATTTCGTAATCATGCTTAATAGGAAAATCTTCATTATATCCTCCTACCTTTATAGCAGTTTTTGCTCCTTCAGCATAGCCATCCTTAGCACCAGTCAAACCAGAAACATAACCTCTTAGAGCCTGCTCACCATTAAGCATTTTCTGAGTATTATATTCTGTCTGGGTAGCTATTCTCTCTATTTCCTTTTTAATCTGTACTACCTCTGCCTGAATAGCTTCTCTGTCTGCTGTAGTATTGGTACCATTTGCAGCCTTTGTTGCCAGCTCATTCATACGCTGTACCATATCCTGGATTTCAGACAATGCACCCTCTGCTGTTTGTATAGCGCTGACAGCATTTGCAGAATTTTGATTAGCTTTATTAAGGCTTCTAAGCTGTGCGCTCATTCTGTTAGTAATAGCCATTCCTGCTGGCGCATCCTTTGCAGAGTTAATACGATATCCGCTTGAAAGCTTCTCAGTAGATCTTGAAAAAGCTGTCTCATTTCTTTTTAATACATTATTTGCTATCATAGCCTGAATATTTGAATTTATCTTCATGTCCTACCTCCACATGACCTTATGATACTTATGGTAATTAAGCTGTATGAACCGCCTTCAAAAACATTTTAGCAACCTTATAAAGCTTAGCCACTCCAGCTTCCTTTGAATCACCGGTTCCCATACTATTTACCCTTTGAGCTCTGTTACTCATAAAATTATGGTTTCTTGCCTGCGTTAACCCATTTCCAACTGTCTCTATATTATCTGTTTGAATATACTGCACTGATGATATATCAAGATTCTCTAAAGCCATGCTTCTTTGGAAACTGGTCTTTATATCTGTCATATCTGCGTTTTTATTAGTATTAGCAACATATCCATTTACTTTATCGGCATCTATGGCAAAATTAGCAACCACTTTTCCAAAATTATCATCTTCAAAATTAATAGTAACTTTTCCAGCCGTATCAGACCCTCTAATTATCTTTACATTTACGACAGTCCATTCATCAGATATCTTTACAGGAACCTGATATTCCTCTCTGGTAGCTGCCTGTTTAACAATATTTAACTGCTTGCTCACCAGTTGTTTTTCCCTTATATCGATCACTGAATCATCTTTATATAAAGTATCCTTAAGCTGTGACCTCGCCTCTTCAGCCAGATCATTAAGAGAATCGTTGACAGCATCTTTATTATCAAATTTTTCGATCACATCATCCATAATCTTTGATAACTTTGCCTGTCTGCTTTCAGAGTCTGATCCTTCAGGATATTTTTCTGCATTTTCCATAAGCTTTTTATATGCATTTCTGCTATGACTAAGTAGGGCATCTGCTGCAAGAATATTATCTATGGTAACGGCTATTCCATCCTCGCCAGCCAGTAAAAGCTCTATTGTGCTATCGCTAACCTTAGATGCCTCTCTAAGCTTTTCCATTTCATAAGAGGTATCTGTATCCTCATCCTGTTCTCTTACTTTTTTTAATAATTCCTTTATTGCAATATCATCATTTTGGATAGAATCAGTTATATTCTCAGGCTCAACCTTGTCAGCTATCTCTTCAAATACTGATTTATAGTATCGTGAGCTATTATCAGAGGAGTCAGCAGAATCATTATTAAAGCCATTCTCTATCTGGTCAAGAATAGATGCAGACCTCTCTTTGAGCTCTGTAAGAAAACCATAATCATTGTCGACTGATATATCCATACCCTTTGCCCGGTTTGACCTGGAGGCCTTTAATATATTGCCAAGAGTAAGCTCATCGCCAGACCTTAATACGTCCCCAATTAAGCTTCCATCGCTCTTCTCTATCTGTCTTATAAGTCTGTAAATACCAATATAAGCTTCTCTTTCATTAGCTTCTATATCATGCTTTCTGTCAAGGCGCGCCAGATAATCACTATATTTGTCAGCGCTTTCCTCATAGCTTTCCTCAGATAATTTGTCAGAAAGATCAAATATATTTTCCTTAAGAGGGTTCTCGTTATCTCTTATCATCTTAAGGGTTCTGTTAGGTGTCATTCTTTCTATAACACGTCTTAAAGCCTGGTCAGCCTCTCTTACTCTTTCCAGATTTTCAGCAGTTATCTCTGTAGAGGTATAGCCCATTATTCTTACAGCTTTTCGGTTATCATCATTTATTTCCTCTCCCATACCCCTTAGTATATCGTCTACATTACCAAAAGCCTTTTTAATGCTGTCTCCCAGATCATGCCTTACCTCTGTCATAAGAGGTTCGTAAGCCTTCACCGCCTTCTCATAGCTGTCTCTAAGATTAAGTCCCGCATCATATACCTGTTCCAGACTTATTTCATTATTCTCTGCCACATTGCTTACAATATCTACTGGCAATGCCTTCATACTGCTTATTATGTTCAGAGTAGATTTGTAAAGATCTATTTTCTCGTCAAGATTTGCTTCTCTGTCATCAGAGTCTATGCTTTCTTTATCTTTTTTGTTATATTTTTCATCCATCAGAAGAGGTCTGTAATATTCTCTTTCAGCTTCTCTAAGCTCCTCAACTGTCTTTTTTAGATCGTTCACATCTATAGACATATTTTTTCTGGCCAGCCTTATATTAGCTTCCACGCTCATAGCCAGTCTGATCTCTTCCCTTATTCTTTTATCTTTTATCTCATCTACGCTATCATACAGCCTTTTAACTTTATCTGTAACGCTGTCAGTATCTGCAAGATTCGCCATTTCCGGACGATGACCATCTGATACAGCATTTATAATGGCTTTTATGTTATCTGTGTTCTCTTTTGACAGATCTACCTTATTAAGATTTTCCATTCTCCTAAGCGTATCAGCAGTTAACGGTATACCTTCCTCAAGAGCCCATTTCGCGTTCTCTATAGCTTTCTCTTTGTCTTCAATTCCGGCCTCATCTATAATCTTTGTAACCTGATCCTTTATCTGATCCCAGTTTATATCATCAGCCTTTTTTGCATAATATCCACTAGTTGTATCCTGATAATAACCATGGCTTTTATAGCCCTGATCATTTCCGGCACTAAACTGGGCAACATACAGATTAGATACTGTAGGCTCCATCTGATTAGTAATCATATACTTTGACATCTCGTCTGATATCTCAGGAATATTTCTTACTTCATTTATCGCTGTTTTGATTCCATCTATATTTTCATCCGTTACAGGAAGATCATTATCCTTTAAGACATCCTTTATTTTATTCGTAAGCGCAGCATCATCTGTTATTGCAGCCAGCTCTTTAATGTTAAGATCATCATTATATCCCTTGATAACAGTACCGCTTTCTGCCAGCTTTACTTTAATTTTGTCTAAATTTGTTACCACATTTTCAAGGGGCATGTCAGAAGGTTTTCCACCTTCCTTCATAAGCTCAGCAAAGTCCTCATCAGATAAAGAATTTGACATTACTGCCATATAATTCCTGTTAAGCTGCACATCATTCTGTGATGCCTCAAGCATGATATCCTTTGAGCTTTTTAAATCTTCTTTGCCGTATGCTGCATTATCCATGCCCTGTCCATTAATATCTAATGAATATCCGGCTGTCATCTCTGCCATCCTGACTGCAGCTTCCTTAGAAGAAGCTTTATGCATATTTGAGCTTTCGTTAGCGGCTTTTATATTCTGATTAGTATTATCAAATAAATCTAACTTCATATCACATTTCCTTATACGTTCCCATATTTATGTCGTATATTACATCGTCATTTTCACTGATTTCCTTAAGATATACAATGATATAACCTGCATTTTCGTTGGCGTTATAAAAGCAAGATGACCAGTCAAAAGACTGGCCATCCCATTTATATTATATATTCCCCTGCTATCTTAAAATGTATTAAACATTAGAAGACAAATACTGCTGCACCATATGCTGGAAGAGGATATGCAATAGAATATTTCTGATTATCCCATGGTATCTTCTCTGCACGGTAGTTGACTGGCTTTTCTTCTCCCTGTCCGCCAAAACGCTTCTCATCACTATTGAGTAAAAGCTTATAAGTCTTGTTTTCTGGTACTCCTACCCTGTAATCAGGTCTTTCCATTGGCGTAAAGTTCATAACAAAGAGCAGTCTGTTTTTCTCGTTTTTACCGCATCTTACAAAACTGTAAATGCTCTTAAAGGTATCATCTGCATTAATCCAGAAAAAGCCCTTTGGATCTCTGTCAAGCTCGTACATACATGGATATTTATTGTACAGCTTCATAAGCTCTCTCACATAGTTCTGCATTCCGCTATGAAGATCATCCTCTAAAAGTCCCCAGTCAAGTTCTCTTTCCTCGCTCCATTCAGAGTCCTGTCCAAATTCCTGACCCATAAACAGAAGCTTCTTTCCGCTATGACCCATCATATATGTATAGCCTACTCTCAAATTTGCAAATTTATCTGCATAAAAGCCAGGCATTTTATTAAGCATAGAACATTTAAGATGTACTACCTCATCATGAGATAAAACAAGAATATAATTTTCTGCCTCGTTATAGCTCATTGCAAAAGTCATCTTATAATGATTATCTTTTCTAAATAAAGGATCCAGCTTCATGTAATCACAGAAATCATGCATCCAACCCATATTCCATTTAAAGGTGAAGCCAAGACCATCATTTTCTGGAGCATCTGTAACCTTAGGCCATGCTGTTGACTCTTCAGCAATTGTCATAGCACCGTTTTCAAGACCACGAATAACTGAGTTAAGATGCTTAAAGAACTCGATTGCATCTAAGTTCTCATTACCACCATACTTATTTGCTACCCACTGTCCATCCTGCTTACCATAATCAAGATAGAGCATAGAAGCTAC
>JAZUFJ010000134.1:0-3990 GCA_045640645.1 Lachnospiraceae bacterium | reverse complement strand
ATCAATGATGGTACAGGCACTGTATAATATAGTAGACTCTATCTTCGTAGCAAGAGTATCAGAAAGCGCTCTTACTGCAGTATCAATGGCTTTCCCAATGCAAAGTCTTATGATATCAGTTGCAGGCGGAACCGGTGTCGGTATTAACGCTATTCTTTCCAGATCTCTTGGAGAAAAAGATCAGGAAAAAGCAAACAATACCGCCATGAACGGTATATTCGTAAGTATTATCTGCTATTTAGTCTTTTTAGTAATAGGTCTTACAGCTGTAACTCCTTTTTATCACAGTCAGACCTCCGATACAACAATACTAAATGCCGGAATAGATTACCTTAGCGTTGTAATGGCTATGTCTTTTGGTATGTTTGCCCAGTTTGTGTTTGAAAGGTTGCTGATCTCAACAGGCCGTACTTTCTTATCAATGATTACCCAGTCAACTGGGGCTATTATCAATATAATCCTTGACCCAATATTTATCTTTGGATATTTCGGTATTCCAGCTATGGGAGCCAAAGGAGCAGCTATAGCGACAGTAATAGGTCAGATAATAGCAGGTACCCTTGCTCTATTCCTCAATCTACATAAAAACCCAGATTTACAGCTTAAATTTAAAGGCTTTAAACCTAATGGTGCTCTTATTGGCGAGATGTATAAGATAGGTATACCATCAATAATCATGCAGTCTATTGGATCTGTTATGACATATTCCATGAACCTTATACTAGTAGGCTTCTCTGCTACAGCTGTTGCAGTATTTGGAGTATACTTCAAGCTTCAAAGCTTTATCTTCCTTCCGGTATTTGGTCTTAATAATGGTATGGTTCCTATTATTGCTTTCAATTATGGAGCCCAGAAAAGAAAACGTATGATTTCTGCATGCAAATTAAGTATTCTTTATGCTGAGATTATTATGCTATTTGGTACCTGTGTATTTGAGCTTATTCCAGGCGTTTTATTTAAACTGTTTGCTGCGTCACCTGAAATGCTGGCAATCGGTATTCCAGCCTTAAGAGTAATAGGTGTGCATTTCCCTGTTGCTGCTTTTTGTATAGTAGTCGGTAGTTTATTCCAGGCTCTTGGTTACAGCGTATATACAATGATTAATTCCATCATGCGTCAGCTGGTAGTACTTATTCCAGCAGCTTATCTCCTCTCTCTTTTAGGAAATGTAAATTATGTATGGTGGTCTCTGCCAATAGCAGAAATCATGTCAGCTACAGTAACTGTATTCTTCTTAATCAGATTAAATAAAAATGTAATTAGTCGTATTCCGGAATAAATAAAATGATAATAAATGTAAATGATGACTTTGAACTGAATAAGATAGCGGATAGTGGGCAGTGCTTTAGGGTAAAAGTTTTTGATAATGGTATGTACCGTTTTGTTACAAAAGACAGCATTTTGTACATATCTAAAATAGAAAGTAATACCTATGAAATAAGCTGCTCTATAGATGAATGGGAATCTGTTTGGAAGGATTATTTTGATTTTGGCAGGAACTACAGAGCTTTACGTGACAAAATCGACAGCGCAGATAATTATCTGTTATCTGCAGCAGATTTTGGTAAAGGAATCCGAATCCTACGACAGGATCCATGGGAAATGCTTATCTCCTTTATCATATCCCAAAGAAAAAGTATTCCTGCGATAAAGAAATCTGTAGAGGCCATCTGTGCAAAATATGGCAAAATGGTTACAACAGAGCATGAATCTATTTATCTTTTTCCTTCTGTAGAGGAAATGATTAAAGCTACAGAAGAAGAGCTGGCTGATTGCAGTTTGGGATATAGAACCGGTTATATAATAGATGCCATCAGAATGGTCAGCTCCGGTACACTTAAGCTCGATGAACTTTTCGCTCTGTCAGATCAGGAATTACTTGATGAGTTGTTAAGAGTTAAAGGTGTAGGTATCAAGGTAGCAAACTGTGTCGGTCTTTTCGCTTATAACAGAGTAGGACTGGCGCCAATTGATACCTGGATACTTAAAGTTATAAACGATATCTATTCCGGCATAAATCCATTTCCATCATATGGTGAAGTTGCGGGAATTATGCAGCAATATATTTTCTATTACGCACAAGGTAATAGAGCGGAAAAACTCATTAATAATCATGATGCGTAATGGTGCCGTTCGAAATGGTATACCAATCTAGAGCATATTGTGGATCGTTCACATTTGAAAATGACGAAAAGCTTAGCTCAGGAATTTCATCTTTATACTGTATAATCTCTATTCGAAGAATGCTCTTTTCGTCCTGAACACTATACTTTGCTGCGTAAGCCTCCATCATATCCGAATTGATTGAATCATAGGTTGCAACAATAATTGCAAATTTACCATTTTCATAAATCGATGGCAAATCATAATAAGGATCATGAATCATATTTGTTCCATATTTTCCATATAGTTCACTATAAGACAAGAATACTTCTTCACAGTAAATATCTAACTGACTTTCAATATCATCTATCACATCTGCTTTAATCCGGTCCTCTTCGTAATTATCATAACCTACATAATCAGAACCACCACCTATTAAGCAAACGTCAAACCTACTACCTTCCATTTCCATTGTAAGGTTATAGCTTTCATCTGACTCAATACCATCTGGTAGCAAACCACCACCAGGTCCTGTGAATTTGTAATTCTTATTTATCTTCACGACTTTGGCATCGTGACCATATTTATCTTTTATATATTCCTTCGCTGCCCCTTTTGCGCTAACGTTTGTAACTCCACAACCACATAGGCTAAAAGAGACCAATAATATCATAAAAAAAAATAGTACTTTTTTATTATCCATGTTTTATTCCAGTAACCCTTCATAATACTAATATGTATCTTACTTCACCTATAATTATACTAATACTCATCATCATACGGGAAAACTACGTTAATACCGCTCCCAGTAACCTGATAATACTTATCCTCATCTGTATTCACAAGCAACACTGGAATATGGCGGCTGTCTATCACCGTTCCATCTATATAATAATGTGACTTTCCATCATAATATATTTCATGAAATCCTGGATCGTCAGCAATCTCACATGTTCCAATGTGGCCGGCAACAACCTTCATGTCTAAGCCTTCTATTTTACCTGTTTCTGCAGGATACTTACCTGTAAATATATCCTCACCTGTTGCCCACTCCCACATATCACCAGCATCTTCTTCTATTCCAGCATGTACAAATATTGTGTTACCTTCTGTATAATAACGGGGAAGGCTTTCAAACCAGCTAATATATTTGTCATCTATTCCATCATCTGTTCCATACTCCTCATCCTCAATTATATTCATATTATTTACCGATGAGTATCCGGACAGCACAAACTCCTCATGATTTCCTAAAAGTGCAATTACCTTATCTAATCCATACCTATTCTGAAGCTCCATTATTTTATCAAGAACGCCGTAATTATCAGCTCCACCATGTATATAATCTCCCAATAGGCACAGCTTTGTATCTGGCTCATCTAAATGGTCTAAAACAAGGGCTAATGCCTCCTCAAACTCTGCTAAAAAACCGTGAATATCACTTATGCAATATATTTTCATAAATTTCTCCTGCCTTATCACTAATCCCAGTTGATCGCTATCTGTCCCATTATTCACCTCAACAACTTCAAATTTTCAATACAAGCGCATTTTATAAATTAGAACGCACTTAATTACCAATATCACAAAACAAAAGATTCCTGCATATGGTTGTCTCGTAATAATAAAAACCGAAGAACAAATAACAAGGAGAAATATACCTGTTATCAGACGATGTCTAGACCATATAGGCTTATCTAGCCCACTAATAATTGCTCCACAAATACCGTTCAAAACTGTAATAAATAGCAGAATGAAAAATAGCCATTCAATCCACTTCTGAATTCCTGTTAATAGAAATAATTGTACTGTAGATGGAGCGTCAGTTCCATTTCCATATATAGGAATAGCAAACAAAACAACAGTAAATACGTCAAGCAGGCTACA
>JAZUFJ010000133.1:0-2541 GCA_045640645.1 Lachnospiraceae bacterium | reverse complement strand
TTTTTTCAGTCAAGCTTAAGATCGTTTTCCTTGATCCATCCAAGCTTACGTTCAATCTCACAGAAAACGGTGCTGAGTATGGCAGGAAGAACAAAGCAGATAAGGATGAGACCTATCCAGTCCATTGAAGTAATGGAAGCTTTTGTTCCTGCGGCAATGTCATTTATCCATCCGGTATATACACCGATCTGTCCAACAAGACCGCATGTACCCATTCCAGAAGCAATAGCCTCACCGTTCATAGGCATTTTGAAAAAACATGTTGCTATAGGTCCTGTAATGGCTGATGTCAAAATTGGAGCTATCCAAATCTTAGGATTCCTTACTATATTACCCATCTGAAGCATACTGGTTCCAAGACCCTGAGAGATCAAACCACCAACCTTATTTTCCTTATAGCTCATAACGGCAAAGCCAACCATCTGTGCTGAGCATCCTGCTACCGCTGCTCCACCAGCTAAACCTGTAAGAGAAAGGGCTGCACAAATTGCTGCAGAACTGATAGGAAGAGTAAGCGCTATACCTACGATAACTGATACCAGAATACCCATTCCAAAAGGATGAAGCTCTGTAGCCCACATAATAAGCTTTCCAAATGCACTGGCTGCTGCACCAATTGCAGGAGCAAGCCATACTGATAATAAGGTTCCTACTCCAATAGTTACAAGTGGAGTAACAAGGATATCAATTTTTGTTTCCTTAGAAACCATCTTTCCAACCTCTGTAGCCACTATTGCAATCAATAAAACTGCAAGAGGTCCACCGGCTCCACCAAGAGAGTTTGCTGCTGAGCCAACAGCTAACATTGAGAACAGAACAAGGTTTGGTGCCTTAAGTGCGTACGCAATAGCTACTGCCATAGCAGGTCCTGCTACACCTTTTGCAAATCCGCCCATATCTATCAGTACCTGTACTCCTAACTGGGTTCCAAGGGTTCCAATAATAGTACCAATCAACAATGATGCAAAAAGACCACTTGCCATAGCTCCCATTGCATCTATGAAATATCTTTTCCATGATATTTCAATGTCTTTTCTTTTCAAAAATTCTTTGAATCCACCTTTTTTAGCTGTTTCTGCCATAATATTTCTCCTCTTTTCTTTATGTAAAATAAATAGAATAACATGTTCAATTACATATCGGTAAATGTATATACTCTAAAATTTCCAACAATTATTTAGCATTTATTACAGATAACAAACCCATCTTGCATCATCTGCTCAATTTCTCCGGCTCGTAATCGGTAAGCTCAGCGAGGAAACCATTCTCTTTCAAAGCGTTCTCTACCCTTTCTAAAGTCTGCTCATCTCTCGCAGCAATTGTATGGTAATGATATCCCGCTGTAGCTGTCATCAAAGGGCTTGATTTTCCGCTATTAATATCATCACAGAATTCCTTTGCATCTTTTCTTGAGCATATTCCAAGCTTTGCATGTATCTCTCCATATACTCTGTGATATATAAATACATCCTTAACCGTTGCTCCCAGATCTACTATAAGATCCAGTTCTTTTTCCGTATCCTCTACAGAATGGTATACCTTGAAAACCTTCTCAATATTCTGGGTAGGGTCAAGTATATATCCCCTTGCAGTGGATATGATGGCATATCCAGATGCTTTAAGCTGGTTCATATCCTGTACTATAATCTGACGGCTCACTGAAAGAGCTTCCGCAAGATATGAGCCCGAAAGCGGAGCATCTGATTTCATAAGCATTTCAAGTATCGTATTTTGTCTGGTCGCTACTGACATTGCCCCTCCTCCTATCACCTTTTATCTTTTCACACATTTTAAAACACCAATTAAGCACAATCAGTTCATCTTTTCATGCTATCAGCACGTTCAAACTTTACACATCAGCTTTACAGTTGTTGTTTACAGTTGTACTTTACAGCTGTTGTTTACATTTGTCAATATATTTATTCATAAATCGAGCCTGATGGGAATTCATTCCCTCATGTTCGCCCGCAAGCCCCACGCCCGTCAGGGCAAATTTCATATGTGCGGTTCTGAGATAATAAAAGCTGGCAATCATTACGATGCCAGCTTTTATCTACCATTCCATTTTTCATTTTATAAAACCATAATCAACGTTCCTACACCAATTAAAACACAGCCAGTTTTTTTAGTTTGCTTCTCTGTTGGCTTACTTTTGATTTTCTGAAATAATCTTTGTTTTTCAGCCGCTATATCGGAGGCTGACATTTTTTATATTTTTCAGAAATTTCATATACATCATTTTCCATCGTCATAATACAACTACCTAATATACTTGTCATTAATATAATAATACATATTATTATCTGGTATCACCAGATTCTATCCAGCAATCAACTGCAGCATACGCTTTACGTATGCTGTCTTTACGCACAACTTTGATAGGATAATATCTACACTCTGCCTCCCAATGTGTATACATATCTGCTTTATCTACAATAATATTAGGAACCTCAATGTCAATCCCAGCATCTGTACACTTCTTAAGAAGTACATCAATATCATGCCCCCAAAGCGAAACTCCTTTTAACTCCGCTTTCAGTT
>JAZUFJ010000132.1:0-4154 GCA_045640645.1 Lachnospiraceae bacterium | reverse complement strand
TCCTTGGCCCACAGAACGACATGGCTACGATCCGACTTGCTTACGCTTTAATCCTTTCTATCAACAGACCTATCGAAATGCTTGTTACAGCTCTTTACTGTGTTGGAGACTCTGTAGCAGCTATCGCTGTTGCTAAAAGCGAGGGCAAGCTCGATGAAAATATCTATAACAAATAAATCAGGTAGCAAGGCACATGTCATATGCATCTATGCCGTACAAAAACAGCACTGAGAATCATTTCTCAGTGCTGTTTTTACTTTATCATTACATATACATATTACGCTGTATACTTCTTCACTCCAAAGGAATCAAATATGCAATTTCTTGCATCCTGAAGATCCTTAAGCTCTCCTGCTTCTATCATCTGTACTGCAAGATTACCTATAGCTGTTCCCTCTCCTGGTCCTGCATAAATAGTACGTCCACTCTTCTGAGCTGTAAGCTCATTGAGATAAGCTGCGTTTGAACCACCGCCTACTATATTTACTGCATCATATTTCTTACCAGTAATAGTTTCAATATTCTTAAATGCTTCTGCATAGCATTCTGCAAGTGACTGATATACTACTGTAGCTACCTGACCTAAAGTTTCAGGTACTGGCTGGTTAGTATCACGACAGTATCTCTTGATCTCTTCTGTCATGTTTTCAGGTGCCATGAAGCAATCATCGTTAACGTTTACTCTTGAAGGGAAATCTTTCTCTTTTTCAGCCATATCACATATCTCAGCAAATGAATATGCATCGTTAACTTCATGTCTTACAGACTGTATCATCCATAATCCCATGATATTCTTGAGATATCTGAATCTGTAATCATATCCACCTTCATTTGTGAAGTTCATCTTCATGCTTTCTTCATTACAGATAGGCTCCATAATCTCTGTTCCAAGAAGTGACCATGTACCTGAGCTGATATAGAGCGAATCACCTGTCAAAGTAGGAACTGCGATAACTGCTGAAGCTGTATCGTGGCTGGCTATCTGCATTACATCACATGTAAAGCCCACCTCGTCAGCTACCTCCTTCTTAAGAGGTCCAACTATTGTTCCAGGTGTATTAAGCTTACAGAAAATCTTTCTTGGGAAACCAAGCATATCAATAAGCTCCCAATCCCAATCTTTTGTCTGAGCGTTTACAAGCTGTCCTGTTGTAGCATCTGTATATTCGCTCTGTCTAATACCTGTTAAAGCAAAATTAAAATAATCAGGCATAAAGAGCATTGATTCTGCAGCCTCAAGTGTTTCAGGCTCCTGCATCTTTGCTGCCATAAGCTGATATACTGTATTAAACATCATCTTCTGGATACCATTACGTGAATACAGATCTTTTTCAGATATAATCTTATATACCTCTTCATCCATTCCGTTTGTACGACTATCTCTGTAACCGTATGTATCGCCTACAACATTGCCTTCTTTATCAAGAAGTACATAGTCTACGCCCCAGGTATCAATACCCATAGTCTTTGGTATCTTACCTATCTCTTTACATTTCTTAAGACCATTTACTATCTCCTTTGAAAGCTTTTCAACGTTCCAGTAAAGATGTCCATTTCTCTTTTC
Source organism: Lachnospiraceae bacterium (assembly GCA_045640645.1). Classification (GTDB taxonomy): domain Bacteria; phylum Bacillota; class Clostridia; order Lachnospirales; family Lachnospiraceae; genus JAZUFJ01. The sequence goes on along the minus strand of JAZUFJ010000132.1, from coordinate 2,590 downwards.
CATTCCGTTTTCAAAACGGTATACCTCTTCTACAGTAAACTTTCCATTATCAAGGTAACCTATAATATGTCGGCCACTTGATGCTCCTATGTCTACTGCCAAAAAATATTCTCCCATTTTTGTAACCCTCCTGTCCTTTATATATATGAAACCATCTATTTAATATGTCTGTACATTATATAATGGCTACATTTTCATTCATTATGTAAACCTTTTGCAGTTCACAATCAACTAAGTAGTCATTATTCTTCCGGATATATACAATCTACTCCAACCTTGTCAAAATATCCCAGCCATGCCTCAGAAGGCTTTTTATCTGTCACTATTACATCAAGGCTATCAAGACCACATATCTGTGAAAAAGCGATTGTAGAAAACTTTGAGCTGTCCACTGCCAGTATACTGGTCTTGGCGCTTTTTAGCATAGTCTGCTTCACCTGTGAAAACTGCTCATTACCATCAGTTATGCCCTTATCAAGGTCTATTCCCTTACAGGATATAAAAGCTTTCTCAACATTGTATGAAGAAAGACCTTCTATTGCCTTTGGTCCAAAGAGAGCAAGATATCCTTCTTTCATGCTACCGCCTGAGGATATGATAGTCCAGTCTGAAACATCCGAAAGCTCTATCATTATTTCTATGGAATTGGTGATAACTGTCAGATTAGACTTCTGTTTAATTGCCTTAGCAATAAAAACAGCCGTTGTACTGGCGTCCAGTATAATATGATCGCCATCATTAATTAGTCCTGCTACCAGCTCTGCGATTTTCTTTTTGCCCTCAACATTTCTTTTTTTACGAATATTAAAAGGCATATCAATACTGGTATTCTCATTTATAACAGCTCCACCATAGCTTTTAACGCACACGCCGTCCTTATCAAGCTTATCAAGGTCCCTACGAATAGTTTCCTCAGAAACATTAAACTGTTTACTAAGCTCGCTTACTACTACTCTCTTATCTTCCTGGAGCTTCTCTAATATTAAATTTCTTCTCTCAAGTGCAAGCATCCGATTACCTCTGTTAACCCCTGTAAATTGATTTATTCATATAACCTTATAAAATAGTCTTCATTACCTTTTCATCAGGACTGGCTATTACTGAGGAATCAAGATACATTCCGTTCTCTGCCACTGACATCTGTGCCTTTTCTATAGCAGCCTCTACTGCAGCCACCTCACCGGTTAAGAACATGTATGATTTTCCACACATACCCTTTGCTATACGGAGCTCAATAAGCTCTACCTGAGATGTCTTAGCTGCTACATCTGCTGCTACAATTATAGATGCAGCATCATAGGTCTCAAGTATTCCAAGTGCGCTTGGGTTCTCTACCTCTGTACTTCCATAAATAGCCGGGAAAATAGATTCGTGAGGATTACCAAGTACAAAGCTGTCAATAAGCTGCTCTGAATATATTGTTGTAGCTGCCTCTACCGCAGCGTTAACAGCAGAAAGATCTCCAGAAACAATAGCAATGTATTTACCTGGACAAACTGTCTGGGCCTCTACTATATCAACTGCTGCCGTCTTTACCATTGCATCAGTTGCTGTAACACCTGTAGACACTGTTTTAAATTCTATCATTCCTATTGCTTTACTCATCAGTCGTTACGTCCTTTCTTAGGTCGCTCTATAATAATATATGTTTTAGATACATCAAATACTTCACCATCTATAGATGCATGAATCGCCACGCTTAATCCATCTGCAGGCTTTGCTATCATCTGTCCACGGGTAACAGCATCACCCTTCTGTACTATTGGAACAGCCGGCGCTCCGATATGCTGGTTAAGCATTATTCTAACATATGTAGCCTCTATTTCAGTATGATCTATAGGAGCTGGCTTATGATACTTATACAGTCCTAATCTTGCCTCTAATCTTACCTCTGGAGCCCTTCTGTATTCTCTTGCATCCGATACAGGCTCAAGATCATATTTCTTTGGTGGCACCCCTGCCTTTTTGAGCTCAGCCTTGTAATCAGCTATCAGTGACCTTGGAGCCAGTCCCTGTGGACATGAATACATCTCACAAAGTCCACATGATGAACAGAACATTGTATTTAAAAATGGCTCCACACTCTGGAAATCCCTATTTGCAGCAAATCTCATAAATAAATGAGGTGCTATTGGGTGTCCCAAAGCATGTCTTGGGCAAAGATCTGTACATGTCTGACACTGGCAGCAGCTTGATGCACTTCTTGCCAAAGCAATTTTAAAATTCTGATTTTTACGCTGAACCAAAGAGTGGTTTCTAGGTAAAACAATAATTGCATTAGTTGTTTTTGTTATTGGCTCAAGGCTTGATTTAAAAGAACCCATCATTGGACCACCGATTAAGAAAACAGGATCCTCGCAGGTTATTTTTCCAGCAAAGGCTGTAGTCTCTTTTATCGACATACCAATAGGTACTCGCACTGTAATTGGATTCTCAACCTCGCCAACTATACTTACACACTTTGAATTAACTGGTTCTCCATTAAAAATAGCCTGATAGCAATTATAAAGTGTCTCAACATTAAAAACTGCCACCCCCTGCTCAATTGGAAGTCCACCTGGTCTAACAACTCTTCCTGTAGCTTCATAAA
>JAZUFJ010000131.1:0-1609 GCA_045640645.1 Lachnospiraceae bacterium | reverse complement strand
CCTTACAATAGCTGCTATTACCACTCCTGCTTTTACACTAAACTTCGAGCCTCCAATAGGAATATCCACCTTTTTGAAATCCTCTGTAAGCTCAAACATAGCTGCCTCGACCTTTTCATCGTTCAGATTATAAACCCATTTTATAACATTATTATCATTTTCGTCCTCGTCAGCTACCAGTAATCTCATATCTCTTATGATAGCTCCTATAGCCACATTTTGCGTTGAAAAGGTATGATTAATACCGCTCTTTTTAAGCATAGTATCAAAGCTTATGTTATCTATCTCTGCTACTATATGCTCTAGACCCATAGACTTGGCATACATTGATATAATAAGGTTTTCTTCATCCTGCCCGGTCATAATAGCCAGAGCATCCTTTCCCTTAAGAACCTTTTCTATCAATGACGTATCCGTTCCATCACCACATATAATCTGAACATTCTCATACTCTTCCTGAAGCTGCTTACATTTTTCAAAGCTGTTGTCTATAACAGTTACCTTTACTCCCTGTCTTTCAAACATCCTGATAAGATAACAGCCTATTCTACTTGCACCTATAATAACTACGTTCTTCACTACTTTTTCTAAAACATTCAGCTTATATAGGGCTGTATCCATATTGCTTCCGGAAGCTACAAAGGTAATCATGTCACCTTCTTTTATACTGCCTATCGAATTCTTATACAAAATTTTCCCATTTCTGTTAACAGCACATATTATAGCTTTAACACCAAGTTTTTCAGATATCTGCGATGGAAGGCTTCCCACCAGAATATTGTCTGAAGAGATCTTTGCTGTGGCTATTGCCACATCATCCCTTCCAAAACGTTCTATCTCTACTTCTCTTGAATATCTTATTATTTTACTAACCTCATGGGCTGCCGCTTTATCGGGATTAATATAATCATCCACGCCCATTACCTTACTTAAAAACGACTTATCCCCTTTAAATTCCGGATATCTGACAGCTGCTACAGTACGTTTAACGCCAAGCTTTTTAGCGATAGAACAACATAATATGTTTATTTCATCAGATTTTGTCAAAGATACAAATAAAGAAGCAGAATCTATTCCTGCCTTTTTTAATAAGGCTACACTACACCCATTTCCAACAAAACCATTGCAATCAAAAGCATCAGTTATCTCATCTATAACTTTTTCCTGCTTGTCTATGACTACTATATCAACGTCTTCCTTGCTAATTTGTTTAACAAGCGCATATCCAATTTTACTGGCGCCTACTATTATCACTCTCATATTATTTACCTGTTCACCCTGCTTAAATAGGAATTACTATACCTTCTGTCCTCTGTAACATCATCTAAAAACCAGTCTGGTTTTTGGAATGCATCCGCTTCTTCTCTTGTTTCAAATTCCACTTCAGCAAAAACTAAGCCTTCAAATGTATCCTTAAATATATCCAGCTCTATTGTGTATTTGCCATAAGGGATAAGTATTCGCTTTTTCGATATGACATTTCCATCTGATTTAGATTTTAAAATATCATATGCCTCTTTAGTAAGGGGCAGATTATATTCTTCCCTTTCCAAAAAACCTTTGCCCTTATATGTCATATAGTATTCATCATCTGATTTTCGTACTCTGA
>JAZUFJ010000130.1:0-2957 GCA_045640645.1 Lachnospiraceae bacterium | reverse complement strand
ATCAAACTTTCCAGCTATAGCCTTTAATATAGAGCTTCCTATATATTTGCTTTCCCAATCTCTTACAAAGTTCCATATATTCTTTAAGGACTTAAGGATATCCTCTCCCTCTAGCTCTTCAAAAGCCTTTTCTACTACAGAATTTGTTCCATATGTATTTATTACTGATGTAGAATCAATGCTTCCTGTAACATTTGTATTAATTGAGTTAACAGCCACGCTGGCATCAATAGCATTATTAGTGGCATCTTTTTCAACGTTCTTGGATGCAGGCTCTATTCCTGATACTGCCTGTGCTGAAACAGTTCCACTGTAAAGTGATCCAACCTGTACTGAGCCTGTGTTAACTGTAGTATTTACAACCTTTGCCTCAGCTGTTGTATTTACATGGTTATAAGAGAATGAAGCTCCAATACCAGTGCTTTGATCCTGCTTTTTATCTTTTTCAGCCTTATTGCTATCCTTATTTGTAGCTTTTTTATCATCCTTTACACCCTTGCCATTTACGCTCTTAGCTGTAGCCAGGGTATCAATAATAGTCTTTACATAGGTAGCTACTGTAAAGCTTCCCTTTGTAAGGCGCTCATCTGTTGATACTAGGTTATTGTTAACTGTACTATTATTTATTGAAGCTGATACCTTTCCATCTATAACAGCTATTGCAACTGCTCCGGCTACGCCCACGCCAGTGGAGCCGGCTCCTGCTACTGCATTTGTAAGGAAACGGTTTACTGTACATGCATTATTTAAATCTACTCCATATAAAGTACCTAATGCCTTATCTACAAGATCATTAGCCTTTTGTGATGCTTTTAAGCTTGGTGCTTCCTTTGCTAAAACAAGGGTATTTGATTCTAAAGCATCATTATCTGCTGAAGCATTTTTATCCTTATTCTTAAATGGATTAATAAGATCCTTTAAAAACTTCAGGTCGGCGTCCTCTGAGGAGACGGCGCCAGGGTCGGAATCGTCCACATTTCCTTCATCCTTGCCGGCGACTCCTCTTGTAGCTATTGTATGCACCTCACGTGCTCTGATATTTGCTTTTGTTACTCTTGCTATATTATTCCAGTTATCGATATTTACGCTTACTGCTGCTCCTACTCCTGTTGAAGCATTTGTGCTGCTAGCATTAGCTGATGCGCTTGATGCAAAGCCTCCCATTCCTACTGTAGCCACTCTGTCCGCTACTATATCAAGAGGTGTACTTCCCGCTGCCTCTATAACTGCGCTTATAAGGCTCTTTATTACATTAACGCTTACTGCGCCAGCTACCTCAACGCTGCCTTCACTGGTCTCTATCTTCTGCTTCTTTGCAGCTTCCGCGCTTCCGCTTGTAGCTGAAGTATTCGCTCCCTGTACCGGAGCTGAGCTCTGGTTAGCGGTATCAAGTGTCTGAGCCTGGGAAAGAGTCTGGGTCATAGCTGCGTTAGGATTAGTAGTGCCATCCTTAGCATTTTCCTCTTTTGATTTGTCCTTATTCTTTTCTTTGCCACCCTTTGCTCCTGCATAGGAATAGTTGTAATTATAGATATATCCATTAGATACAACATTAATATTATTTTTTGCATTAACGCTTGTCTTTAAGATTGATAAAACCTCGTCCTCTGCGTTTAATACACCTATCGCCATGCTGTAGCCTGCTTTATTTCCAGAGGCTGTAGCACTGGTCTTTATAGTACGTGTAACGCTTTCCTGAGATAAGATATCAAGATTTTTAACTGCTACAGGTGCGTTTCCACTACTTGTATTAAGTACAAAATGCTCTCCCACTCTTGCTTCATTTGAGCTTCTTGCTACTAATACAGAAACGCAAGGAGTATAAGCCTTGCTGCCTGCAGAGCCGGCAACTGCCTTCATATCGCTTACTATATTAGAGGTTGCGCTAACCTTAACATCTGAAAGTCTTCCATCTACCTTAAGCTTAGACATATCGCTGACATTTGTACTGATTTTATCTACTATACCGATAGCATGATCTAAAACTGCAGAATTATAATTCTTTTCTACGCTGACAGCTATTGAACCGCCAACACCTACATCTCCGCCCTTTTTATTCTTAGTGGTAGCTGAGGTCTTGTTCTTGCTTGCGGTCTCTGATAATACATTTATCTTTCCACCATCGCCAAGTACCAGCTTAACACCACTATTATTCTCCATAAGAGCATGGGCATTGTTCAATGCTACGTTTACAGCTATAGAGCCTGCATATCCGTAATCTCCTACGCTGTAGCCTGATATAGCTGTAACACTGCTTCCATTTTTAGCCTTCTTTTCCTGCTTTTTAAATGAAACATTTCCATAGGCTCCTGTATCAGCTACATAATGCTCTATAGCCGATGGGCCTGAGCTAGGTCTGTAGCTATAAGCCTTTGACATATCCTGGCTGGCATTATTAGCGCTCACTGTAAGGTTAGCTGCATAAATATTTCCATTTTTAATAGATGCTGTAGCGCTGGTATCTGTTACAGCTACGCCTATTCCCACTCCTACGCTGGTATCCTTAACCTTTGCAGGCTTATCTGGGCTTTCTATACTAGTTCCGTCGTTCTTAAAATACAGATATCCTTCTGTCTCGTCGTAATCAAGTGTTTTAGCCTGATTAGCAGTTTTTGTTCTTGTAATTAATTCATATTTTGATATTGCATTCTTAAGATTTTCATCCTCTTTATCATCGTCATTAAGGCTCTTAGGATTGATAATGAATACTTCTCCATTTTCACCATAGAGCTTTAAGGTGATGAGCTTAAGACTATCACTTCCCTCTGTCTTTAACAGCTTGTCATGACTTATCTTTAGCTGGTCGCCTAATAAAGTTGCCCCACCGGATGCAAAGTTCTTTAAACCATCTGTACCTAATAATATAGTTCTAATACCAAGGTCTTTTATTGCCTTTGTCTTCTGAGTATCATCAAGACCAAAAGCTAAGGTCATACGTCTTACCTTGATATCTTCAG
>JAZUFJ010000129.1:0-4965 GCA_045640645.1 Lachnospiraceae bacterium | reverse complement strand
TCATGAGATATTGGAGAAATATGCGGGAAACAACAGCTATCTTACGGTTCCTGTGTTGAAATATATATTTGTACCGGGAATATGGATTTGGTGGATTTTAGGACTGTTTTTGACGGCTCTCATCAGAAAAGACAAAGGGATGTGTCTGGCACTTCTTTTGATATTAGGGTACTTCGGTACCTTGATCTTAGGACCGGTAGTACAGTTAAGATACATTTATCCGTGCATGATTGTTACGCCGATACTTACGATGATTATGTACGCAAAGGGGAGACTGCAATGGTAGAACAGCGAGAAATGCCCCAAATTTCTTTGGAGGAGTATACCGACAAAGAGGTGGGTATTTATATTAGAATGATGCAACACCATGGTATTGCAGGCGCTAGGAATTTAATTCCCAGGTACTTATTACATCTCTTACCATAGTATAGTTATTATCTTTATACAGTATAATACGTGGCATGTTTCTGCTCAAGAAAAGATTTATTCCTTCTGTAACAGAATATGCACCTATATTACAGAAAACAAATAAATCATCTATCTTAGGATCAGACATTTCATAGGATCTGACTAAAACATCATTTGTAGTACAAAGAGATCCACATAAAGCATAGCTCTTTGTTTCTGGAATGTCCTCTCCTTGATCTAATAGCTTTATGATAGGTGCCTTCAATCCCATAATCTGTCCAAGGTAGTTTACATTATTTATTCCACCATCTAATATACACCAGTTATGTTCTGGAGAAGATTTAACATCAGCTACCCTTGTCAGATAATAACCACAACTACTTGCAAGGAATCTTCCCATTTCGATAGTAAGCTCACACCATTCAGAAGCCTCTGACAGGTCAGGGAAAAGCTCCTTCAATGGGGCTAATGTATCTGAAAAATCATCGCCTTCAAAATAAGGAAAATTAAGGCCAGGACCATATTCAAGCTTTGGAAGATCAATGTTGAACTTGCTTCTTAAATTAGTGATTGTTTCCCTGAGCATTTGCAGCTCGTTTTTCTGATGTTTAAGCTTAGCTCTTCCTGTTCCGGCAAAATAATGTATACCGGAAATAGTAACCATATCATTATTTATGTTTCGCTCAAGTATTTCTTCAATGTCAGAGAGATGCATTCCGAATTGACTTTTGGCTGTGAGCCTTAATATTACTTCGACTTTTCTATTTAGCTTCTTTGAAGCTTCACAAATCAGATCATAATGCCTTATTGATTCTGCTGTAAGAGTACCGGCACCATATTCTATAGCTTCTGTAATGTCTAAAAGTCCCTTATTTACACCGGAATATATTATTTTATGTCCAGGGATATTGTAATGTTTACATATCTTAAGCTCACCAGGACTGCATACCTCGAAATATGACACATTATCCTTAAGAGCAGGCATTAAAAAGGGGTTAGCTTTTATTGAATAACATAAATTAATAAGTTTTTCATTATTTGTTGGATTTATAATGCTTTTAATGTTATTAGCACGGCTTACAATCTCATCCAGATCAAAAACAAAGGATGGTGTTCCATACTCATTCGCTATAGCTTTAAAGGTTTTATTATCAATCATTATTTAAGTTCTTCTAAGGCCTTTCTATCTATTTTGCCATTTTTGTTTAATGGCATTTCTTCAAGCTGTATTGACTTTGAAGGAATCATGAAAAGTGGAAGCTTTTCGTGTAACGCATTTGAGAGATCCTGCTTATCAGCTGTTCCAGTATAAAAAAGAATAATTTTTTTCTTTTTAAAATCATAAATGCAACAGGCTCTGGATACGTTTTCCATTGACATAGCGCAAACCTCTATATCCCCCAATTCTATACGCTGTCCCATATGTTTAATTTGGAAATCTTTTCTTGATGTATAATATAAAAGACCCTCTTCGTCATATTTTCCCATATCTCCTGTCCTGTACATCAGTTCAGAAAAACGGTTATTTATAGGATTCTGGACAAAAGCAGCATTTGTTTTATCAGGATCTTTAAAATATCCTAAAGCCAGGCATGAGCCAATGACACAGATCTCTCCTTCTGTATCTGCTTCAGTTACCAGCTGGTCATTATCATCAAGCAGTACTACACGTTCATTTTTGAAAGGAATACCTATTGGTAGCACATCAGCCTTATCATATTCCCTGTCCAAAATATGGTATGTACAGTTACAAGTAATCTCTGTGGGACCATAAAGATTAACATATGTAGCGTTAGGAAGATATGTCCGCCATTTGTTTAATTGCTTCACAGGCATGAGCTCTCCGCTAAACATAATTTTTCTTACAGTCACAGGAGTTTTATATTCTAAGCCGTTCATGATAGAAACAAAGCACATTGCGGATACAGCCCATATCAGAACAGTCGCTTTATTATCATATAAATAGTCCATTAATGTTGTGGGATCTGAAAAATACTCTCGTGGTATTAAGGCAACCTGCGCACCTTTGTAAAGTCCGCTGTAAATATCCTTTACGGATACGTCAAAATCAAAAGGCGCCTGATTAGCTAATATGTCACTATCTGATATTTCAAAGGTTTCTGTAAATATCTTTATAAAATCAATAACAGAAGCGTGACCTACTATTACACCTTTAGGTACACCGGTACTTCCGCTTGTAAAGTTTACATACAATGGCATTTTATCGTAAAACATAGATTTTCTTTTTGATAAAATGTCGATATTTATAGTAGCTGATGCTGCTATTCTTAAAAGCTCTGAGATATTAATAATCTTACAGGAAGATACTTTATCAAGCTCATAAGCTACCAGAGTATCATAGTTCTTATCATCTGTGATAATTAATTCCGGTTCTAGTATCTGTATTAATTGCTGTGCTCTGGTGGCGGGCTGCCTTATATCTATAAAACTGTAAAATGCTCCAACAGCTACCGCTCCAAACATAGCTTTAACAGCGTCGACACTCTTTTCCATATAAAAAGCTATGGCAGATTCCATATTAATTGAGAAGCCAAGGGCTTCGTCTAAAAATACAGAAGCTATTTTCTGGGAAATATTATTTAAGTCAGAAAAATTAACCTTTTTTTCAGGATCTGAAAAGGCTATTTTATTTGGATGTTTTATAGCTGACTGTTCTAACATTTCGATTATATTAGTCATGGATTAACCTCTTTTTATTATTACAAATAAATACAAAATATATCCTTTTGATTTTATCAAAGACTAATGATGTTGTCTAGTTTAAGCCATATCAGCTTATCTTTGGGAAATCATAATTGAAAAGGCAATTGAATAATGATACACTATATATCGTATTTTTGAAGAAGAAAACCACTTTATATAGAATTGTTAATTTGAAAAAGGAGGTACTAATATGGAAAATATATATGATGTGATTGTTATAGGATCTGGGCCTGCAGGCATGAGCACTGCCATATATGCAAAAAGGGCTGAACTAAATACATTATTAATAGAAATGAATTATATGGGCGGAGGCCAGGTGCTTAATACTTATGAGGTAGATAATTATCCTGGATATCCGGGGATAAATGGTTTTGATTTGGGGACAAAATTTTCAGAACATGTAGATAAATTTTCTGTTGAACGTAAAAATTGTTTGGTTATTTCTGTTGATTTATCGGATAGTATTAAGAAAATATATACGGATGAAGGGGAGTTTTACTCTAAAACAGTGGTACTTTGTACTGGTAACTCTCCACGTAAGCTAATGGTTAAGGGCGAAGAGGAGCTTGCCGGAATGGGTGTATCCTACTGTGCTACATGCGACGGTGCTTTTTTTAAGAATAAGGTCACAGCTGTAGTAGGTGGTGGTGATGTTGCTGTTGAGGATGCGATTTTTCTCTCAAGACTATGCAAAAAGGTCTATATTATTCACAGACGTGATGAGCTGAGAGCAGCAAAGGTATTACAGACTGCTTTGCTTGAGACCGAGAATATTGAGCCTGTCTGGAATAGCGTAGTAACAGAAATACTGGGGGAGGACTCGGTTACTTCTATTAAAATTAAGAATATAAACGACAATCAGGAAAATGAAATTTCTGTAGATGGTGTATTTGTGGCCGTTGGAAATGAGCCAAATGGTGATTATCTTGAAAAGGCACCTTTAGAAAGAGATACAAAGGGATATATAACAGCGGGCGAGGATTGCAGAACAAACATAGAAGGCGTTTATGTTGCAGGAGATTTAAGAACAAAACGTCTGCGTCAGATTGTTACCGCAGTGGCAGATGGAGCTAATGCCATAACCTCGCTGCAGGAGGACATTATTGACAAAAAGTACAACTAATGATATATTTTTGAAGGATATGTAACAAAATTGTAACATTTTAAACGGAGGATATATGCGCAAAAAGATAGTTAAATTTGCAGCATGTGTGCTGACGGGAGCCATTGTTTTTACGGCAATGCCAGCAAATATAATAAACGCTTCCACATCCTTTTCATCATATATGCCAACAGCAGGTGGTGCACTTGCTATAGGCGAGGGAATGTCAGTAAAGGATATCAAAGCGCAGAATGCAAAAAGTGCTGCCAAACAGGCAGCTGCTTCTACAAATAAATCGATAAATGAAGCTAATACAAAAGCTGTAAACGGTGCAGACGATACGCCATTAGTGATTATGGATGAAGCAGAGGAGACGGTTACAAAGGTTGAGACTCCTGCTTCAAAAGCTGTTCAGGAGGCTGCTAATGGTGGAGAATCTATTATTGGAACAGCTTCAGAAGCTGCTACAATCGTAGTAAGTGATATAGAGGTAGAGGAAAAGCCTGAAGAGAACACAGAATCTGAAGCTGGAGCTGAGGCGCCTGAAACAGGTGAGACTAATGGTGATAATCCAGAAGGGGAAGAAAATACTGAAACAGAAGAAAAATCATCTGCTCCTTCACTTGAAATTAAGCCAGAAGCAATGGATGTTGCCGAAGGTGAAGAGGATTTATCTGGAACTATTATTGCACAGGTTAATAGCTACGTTAATATTAGAGAAACTCCTAGTG
>JAZUFJ010000128.1:0-2760 GCA_045640645.1 Lachnospiraceae bacterium | reverse complement strand
AGCCATCGTTCAAAGGTTTATGATACTATTATTAAAGAGGCTGAACAGGATTTAAGAGATCTCATGAACATTCCTGATAATTATAAGGTATTATTCTTACAGGGTGGTGCTTCACAGTTTTTTGCTGAAGTTCCTATGAATATGTTTAAGAATAAGAAGGCTGGTTATATCATTACAGGTCAGTGGGCTAAGAAGGCTTATCAGGAAGCTAAGATTTATGGTGAAGCAGTAGAGCTTGCTTCTTCTGCAGATGAGACCTTCTCCTATATTCCGGATTGCTCCGATCTTCCTATTACAGATGATATGGATTATGTTTATATTTGTGAAAATAATACAATTTATGGTACAAAATATAAGACATTACCAAATACAAAAGGTAAGGTTTTAGTATCAGACGTATCTTCATGCTTCTTATCAGAGCCAGTAGATGTTACAAAGTATGGCGTTATCTACGGTGGTGTACAGAAGAATGTAGGACCAGCTGGTTGTGTTATAGCTATTATTCGTGAGGATCTTATTCCAGATGAATGTCTGCCAGGTACACCAACAATGCTTAAATGGAAGACTCAGGCTGATAACGACTCTTTATATAATACTCCTCCATGTTATACAATCTATATCTGTGGAAAGGTATTTAAGTGGCTTAAGAAGATGGGCGGACTTGAGGCAATGAAAGAGCTTAATGAGAAAAAGGCTAAGATTTTATATGATTTCCTTGATAATTCTAAGCTCTTTAAGGGTACTGTTGTTAAAGAAGACAGATCTCTTATGAACGTACCATTTGTTACAGGTGATGAAGAGCTTGATGCTAAGTTTGTAAAGGCTGCTACAGAGGCTGGTTTTGTTAACCTTAAAGGACATAGATCAGTTGGTGGTATGAGAGCAAGTATTTATAATGCTATGCCAATTGAAGGTGTAGAGAAGCTTGTAGAGTTCATGAAGAACTTTGAAAAGGAGAATTCATAATGTTTAAATACGCATGTCTTAATCCAATCGCACAGGTTGGTTTGGAAAAATTCAACGATCAGTATGAAAAGGTAGATGATGTAGCTGCAGCTGAAGGTCTTTTAGTAAGAAGTGCATCTATGCATGAAATGGATTTATCAGATAATCTTTTATGTGTAGCAAGAGCCGGAGCAGGTGTTAATAATATTCCACTTGATAAATGTGCTGATAAGGGTGTTGTAGTTTTCAATACTCCAGGTGCTAACGCAAATGGTGTAAAAGAGCTTGTTATAGCCGGAATGCTTCTTGCCAGCAGAGATGTTATAGGCGGTGTTAACTGGGTATTAGAAAACCAGGATAAAGAAGATATAGCTAAGCTTGCTGAAAAAGAAAAGAAAAACTTTGCAGGTCATGAGATCCAGGATAAGAAGCTTGGTATTATTGGTCTTGGAGCTATAGGCGTTCGTGTTGCTAACGCTGCAAGACAGCTTGGAATGGAAGTTTATGGATACGATCCATATATTTCAATTGATGCAGCATGGTCTCTTTCAAGAGAGATTAAACATGTGAAAAAGATAGAAGAGATATATGAGAACTGTGATATTATTACTATCCATGTTCCTCTTATGGACGCTACAAAGGGTACTATCAACAAAGAAGCTATCGATAAGATGAAAGATGGTGTAATTATTCTTAACTTTGCAAGAGACCTTCTTGCAAATGAAGATGATGTTCTTAACGCTATTGAAGCAGGCAAGGTTGCAAAGTATGTATCTGATTTCCCTAATCCAAAGACTGCAGGTAAAAAGAATTGTATAGTTATTCCTCATCTTGGAGCTTCAACAGAGGAAAGTGAAGATAACTGCGCTAAGATGGCAGTAAAAGAGCTTATGAATTACCTTGAAAATGGTAATATTGTGAACTCTGTTAACTATCCAAACTGCGATATGGGTGTTTGCTCAGAGGCAGGACGTGTTGCTATTATGCATAAGAACGTAAGTAACATGATCGCTAAGTTTACTTCATTATTTGGTGAGCTTAATATTAACATTTCAAACATGATGAATAAATCAAAGGGTGATTATGCCTATACTATGATAGACGTTGAAAAGCCTGTAAATGATGAAATCGTTAAAAAGCTGGAATCAATTGAGTCAGTGATAAGAGTACGCGTAATCAAATAAGTATTCATTGTGACAATTAGAAGAATTGAATAACAATTTTTATATCAGGAAAGAGCCTATATGGCTCTTTTTTGAATTGCTTTTATTATGAAATAAAATTATAATATTATGGACTGTATAATCTGTAGGATTATATTATTTTGTATTCAAGGTCATATATCCATTAATATACCAGTATGAAGTGGAAAATGATGTTTAATACATGTATTGAATAATATTTTATTTTTAAAGGGGTAAAAGGAAATGTCTTTTGTAGAGAACGAATTTAAGAGTACTAATACATATGTAGCTTCTAAGGAGCTTATATCAGCGGTAGATGTGGCAAGAGCCTTGGAAAAACCATTGCTCATTAAAGGAGAACCTGGTACAGGAAAAACAATGCTTGCCAGAGCTATTGCAGAGTCTTTAGGCATGAAGTTAATAATATGGAATATTAAGTCTACTACAAAAGCGCAGGATGGCCTTTATGTTTACGATACTATCCAAAGACTATATGATGGACAGTTTGGTGAAGAAGGTGTTGACGATATAAAAAGATATATTAAGCTTGGTAAGCTTGGTGAGGCATTTTCTGCAGATGAACAGGTTGTACTTCTTATTGATGAAATAGATAAAGCTGATCTGGAATTCC
>JAZUFJ010000127.1:0-9749 GCA_045640645.1 Lachnospiraceae bacterium | reverse complement strand
CACACAGCATTGCTTCTACATTAGTAAAAATATATATGAAAATAGGATATATATGAAAGTTGGAAAGATATCAGAGTCTGTTTTAGACAGATCTGTGCTAAAGATATTAAAAAATAAAAGAAAAGAAGTAATATCCGGAGCAAAGTTTGGTAAAGACAGTGCAGTTATAGTTAATGATGGAAAAAAGACGTTATTATCTACAGAGCCTATAATACTTGATAGTGATAGGCCGGAGGAGCTAAGCTTTGACAGGGTAATAAATAATCTTTGTGCATCAGGTGCTGAACCGGTATGTGTGATGCTTCATATCTTGCTACCTATAGATTCTGAGGAAAAATTGCTAAAAGACATAATGAAGCAGGCAGAAAAAGAAGCGGAAAAGTATAATGTGCAGATATCTGGCGGACATACAGAGGTAACAGCTGCTGTTAACAAAATAATAGTAACGGCTACCGGTATGGGAAAAGCTGAGAATATTATTGATTCCTCAGGTGCAAAGTCTGGAGATGATGTGGTAATAACTAAATGGGTAGGCCTGAAAGGAACAGTTGCTATAGCAAAGGAAAAGGAAGAGGAGCTATTAAAAAGATTTTCTATGCCATTCCTATTAGCAGCAAAATCTTTAGAGGAATATATATCTGTTGTTAACGAGGCCGCAGTCGCGGTTAAGTCCGGAGCAAACGCTATGCATGATGCATCAGAGGGCGGAATATTTGGAGCGCTCTGGGAGCTGTCATCGGCGTCAGGTGTCGGACTGGAAATAGATCTTAAGGAAATCCCTATCAGACAGGAAACTATTGAGGTATGTGAAGCGTATGGATTAAATCCATATGAAATGATATCAAATGGTTCTTTGATTATTACTACTGAAAAGGGACACGATCTGGTAAGGGAATTAAAAAAAGAGGGTATTCATGCTAATGTTGTAGGAAAGGTAACAAAAGGCAACGACAGAATACTTATTAATGGTGATGAAACAAGATTTTTAGAGCCTTCAAAATCAGATGAAATATATAAGCTGTAATTCTTGAAGGTAAAGATTGGTATCATATATAAAGAATATAATAATGAAATAGGAAAATAGTGAGGAGAAAAAATGAGAGAAAAGATATTAACTTTTATAGAAAAGAATAGTCGAATATCTACTAAGGAGCTGGCAGTATTATTAGGAATGAACGAAGTAGATGTGGTTAACGAGCTTGAAGCAATGGAAAAAGAAGGTATCATCTGTGGATATCATACTTTAATTGATTGGGATAAGGTTACTAACGAAAAGATTAATGCACTTATTGAAGTAAGAGTAACTCCTCAGAGAGGACATGGCTTTGATGTTATAGCAGAAAGAATCTATAAGTATCCTGAGGTTGAGGCTACATATCTTATATCTGGAGGATATGATCTTATGGTTATTCTGGAAGGAAAGACTATTAGAGAAGTATCACAGTTTGTAAGTGAAAAGCTTTCTACTCTTGAAACTGTTATCAGTACTTCTACACATTTCGTTTTAAAGAAATACAAGGATCACGGAACGATTCTCCATGAAAAATATGAGGATGAAAGGATAATGATGACACCATGAGAAACCCATTAAGTCAGACAATCGTAAGTATTAAGCCATCAGGAATCCGTAAATTTTTTGATATCGCAAGTGAAAGAAAGAACACTTTATCATTGGGCGTTGGTGAACCGGATTTTGATACACCATGGCATATCAGAGATGTGGGAATCTATTCTCTAGAAAAAGGAAAAACATTTTATACATCAAACAGTGGTGTTATGGATTTAAGACAGGAAATCTGTAATTACTTAAGTCGTAGATTTGATGTAGAGTATGATCCAAAAAATGAAGTAATAATCACTGTTGGAGGATCAGAGGCTATAGATATAGGCTTAAGAGCCATGATTGATCCGGGAGATGAGGTTTTAATACCTCAGCCAAGCTATGTATCTTATGAGCCATGTGCAATTTTAGCAGGAGCTAAGCCAGTAATTATAGAGCTGAAAAATGAAAATGATTTCAGATTAACAAAAGAAGAGCTTTTGTCAGCTATTACAGATAAGACAAAGCTTTTAGTATTACCTTTCCCTAATAACCCAACAGGAGCTATTATGGAGAGATCAGATCTTGAGGAAATAGCAAAAATCTGTATAGAAAAGGATATTTTTGTTATGTCAGATGAGATCTATGCAGAGCTTTCTTATGCAGGAGATCATGTAAGTATTGCATCTTTACCTGGAATGAAGGAAAGAACTTTGTTAATTAATGGTTTTTCAAAGGCCTATGCTATGACAGGCTGGAGACTGGGATATGTTTGTGGACCAAAGGAAATAATAGCACAGATGTTAAAGATACATCAGTTTGCCATTATGTGTGCTCCAACAACCAGCCAGTATGCTGCTATAGAAGCTTTGAAGAACGGTGATGAGGACGTTAAGAAAATGCGCGAATCTTATAACCAAAGACGTAATTTCCTGATGAACGCATTTAAAGAAATGGGTCTTCCTTGCTTTGAACCATATGGCGCATTTTATGTGTTCCCTTGTATAAAGGAATTTGGAATGTCCAGTGAAGAATTTGCTTATGCATTACTTGATGCTGAAAACCTGGCAGTAGTACCTGGAAGTGCATTCGGTGATTGCGGTGATGGCTTCTTAAGAATATCTTATGCATATTCTATTGACAGCTTAAGAGAAGCTATGGAAAGATTAGCAAGATTCATAAACAAACTTAGAAACGAGAAGAAATAGCATGATAAATATAGTTCTGTTAGAGCCAGAAATACCTGCTAATACAGGAAATATAGGTAGAACCTGTGTGGCTACCGGCGCAAAGCTTCATTTAATAGAGCCACTGGGATTTGTTTTAAATGAGAAATCAATAAAAAGAGCCGGTATGGATTACTGGGAGCATCTTAATGTAGAAAGATATATCAATTTTCAGGAATTTCTGGAAAAGAACAATAATCCAAAGATTTATATGGCGACTACGAAGTCTAAACAGAACTATACAGATGTAAAATATGAAGAAGATGCCTATATTATGTTTGGTAAGGAAAGCGCGGGAATACCGGAAGAAATTCTTCTGGAATATGAAGAAAGCTGTGTTCGTATACCGATGCTTGAAGATATAAGATCCCTTAATCTGTCAAATTCTGTAGCAATAGTGCTATATGAAGCTTTAAGACAGCAGGGCTTCAAATTTATGCAGACAGAGGGAGATCTTCACAGACTTCACTGGAAAAACTAAGCTACTCAGCTTTAGGCAGTGTGAAGATGAACTCTGTACCTACGCCTACTGTACTGATTACATTAATCTTTTCATGATGAGCATTAATAATTTCTTTAACAATTGATAATCCAAGACCTGTTCCTTTTTTATCTTTACCACGGGACAGGTCTGTTTTATAGAAACGGTCAAAAATGAGCTTAAGGCTGTCCTTTGGAATACCTATTCCGGAGTCTTTAACTGAAACGAAGACTGTTTCATTTTTTTCTGTAGTTTCTACATGTATTACAGAATTAGTGTGACTGAACTTTATAGCATTATCTATAAGGTTATAAAGGACCTGCTCAATTTTAGCTTTATCAGCTGATACATACAGTGATTGTCCTGATAAAATAAGGTTCAGACGAATGCTCTTAGATTTACAGGTGCCCTCAAAGGTGGCAGCTGTATTTTTTATTACTCTGTTTATATCAAATTTCGCTACGTCTAACAGGATACCTTTACCGCCTAAATTGTTAAGTGTTAAAAGGCTTCCGGTAAGCTTTGTTAAGCGGCCGGTTTCGTTTAATACTATCTTTAAATATTTTTCATGCATTTCCGGAGGGATTGTTCCATCTACCATAGCCTCTAAATATCCCCTAATAGATGTAAGGGGAGAACGGAAATCATGGGAAATATTTGCAATAAATTTCTTTTGATTTTCTTCAGAACGGCTAAGCTCGCCTGCCATAAGATTAAGGGAATTAGCCAGAAAACCTATCTCGTCTTCTTTATTGACCTCTATGACATGCTTAAGATTACCTTCGGAATATTCCATAGATCCCTTGGTAATAGTACGAAGAGGAAGATAAACCATAGTAGTAAAGGCTATAAGAATAATAGAAGATAAAATAAAGATAATGATTAATGTTATATATGAAATATTTAATAGTTCATTTTTGGAAGATTGAATATCGTTTATAGGATAGTAAAGAATAACATATCCCTGAGGTTTAAAATTAAAAGTGATAGGAGATAAAACCGATAGGGTATTCTCCTCAAACTGACCATAAAAGCTGCCCGTGATATAGAAATCATTACCCATGTCAGCAGGGTTGAAATTTTCTATACAAAAAGAAGATTCAGGAGTAATCTTTTTCTCTGAATCATACAAAACGTAACCATTTTGGTTAACTATCCATATTGGACAGGAGGTAGCTGAGCTGATCTCATCCAGTCTGTCAATGATTTCTTCGTCTGGTGAATTGATAATAAAATATTTTGCATATCGACTACTGATCAAAGTAGCTTCTTTATAAAGAGAAGCTGCTTTTTCTTTGATCAGATATTTTTCTGTTAAACTAGAGGTAACTGTGGCTATAGTGATAAAAGCCAGTATACCAAAAATCAGATATACAATTATAAATTTAAGATATAAGGTATGCTTACGTTTCATAGGGCAATCCCGTTTTATTTTGTTTCAAATTTGTAGCCGATTCCCCATACTGTTGAAAGATGCCAGGAATCATGGTCTTTAATCTTTTCTCTTAACCTTTTAATATGAACGTCTACTGTTCTGGTATCGCCAATATACTCATATCCCCAGATATGGTCAAGGAGCTGTTCACGGGTGAAAACCTGGTTAGGTGATGATGCCAGGAAATACAAAAGCTCCAGTTCCTTTGGCGGCATTTCTATTGGTGATCCGTAATACAATACGGAATAATTTGTAAGATTGATAACAAGATCCGGATATTCAACACATTTATTGTCTGAGGCAGGAGCCGCCGGCTTAGCTGGCACGCTTCTTCTTAATACAGCTTTTACTCTTGCTACTAATTCTTTAGAATCAAAGGGCTTTTCCATATAGTCATCAGCACCAAGCTCTAATCCTAAAACCTTGTCAAATATCTCTCCTTTAGCAGAAAGCATAATAATAGGAGTAGGAGATTTGGCTCTAATCTCTCGACAAACCTGGTATCCGTCTATACCCGGAAGCATAAGATCTAACAGAATAAGGTTAGGCTTATAGGTTTCAAAAGCGGTTAAGGCAGCCTCCCCATCATTAACTATAAAAGTATCAAAGCATTCCTTTGTAAGATATAGGGAGACTAACTCTGCTATAGCCTCGTCATCATCGACTATTAATATTTTTTGTTTATTTGCCATAATTATAATCCTTTTTATTTAAAGTTTACTATTGTAACTCCAGCATCTCCCTCGCCATATTCAGCAAGCTTAAATGAAGATACATAGGATATTCGTCTTAAGTGATTATGAACAGCATTTCTGAGAGCACCGGTACCCTTACCATGTACTATTCTTACACTTGATAAATGTGATAAATATGCATCATCCAAATATTTATCAAGCCTGGATATCGCTTCATCTACCATAAGACCTAAGAGATTAATCTCTGAGGATATAGATGAAGATTTTGATAAGCTTTTTGATGAATAGCCCTTTGCCGGCTTATGCTTGGAAGCTGTAGAATCTTCTGTCATAACAAAATCAAGATCTTTTATATTTGACTGCATTCTCATGATTCCGCATTGAACAAAAAGGTTACCTTTTGCATCTGGGACAGAGCTGACAGTACCGTTAAGACCCATGGAAAGAATACGGACGCTTTCTCCAAGCTTGAAATCGGAAGGCTTATATTCTTTTTTAGGCGCAGAAATGGAATTAATACCCTTCTTGGAAGAGGCCTCCATTTTTTTTCGAAGCTTTTCTCGCTGTTTTTCCATGGCTTTAATATCGCCAGAGGCATTTCCATATTTTTGGAAATTACGAATAGCTTCATCAGCAGTTTCCTTTGCTTCCTTTAGGATCTGACGGGCTTTGTCGTTTGCCTCATCAATAATCTTATCCTTTGTATTTTCAAGCTTTTGGCGTTTTTCTTCAAATTCCTTTTTAAGGGACTCTATTTCTTTTTTATAGTGTGCTATTTCCTGCTTTTCCTGCTCGATCATGATACGGCCAGATTCCAGCTCTATCATTACATCCTCAAAATCTTCATCCTTCTTATCTATCTGACCTTTGGCAGAATTGATAATATACGATGGAAGACCGAGCTTTTCTGAAATAGCAAAAGCATTACTTTTTCCTGGTACACCTATTAAAAGTCTGTAGGTAGGACGAAGAGTCTCTACGTTAAATTCACAGCAGGCATTTTCTACGCCAGGCTCTTTTAGGGCAAAGACCTTAAGCTCGCTGTAATGTGTGGTAGCCACTGTTCTTATTTTACGTGCATGCAAATCTGACAGAATGGCTATAGCGAGAGCTGCTCCCTCTGTTGGATCTGTTCCGGCACCTAACTCATCAAAAAGACAGAGAGAATGTTCATCAGCATTATCAAGGATATCTACTATTCTCTTCATGTGAGATGAAAAGGTTGATAGGCTCTGCTCTATACTCTGTTCGTCACCTATATCAGCGAAAACATCTGAGAAAACGCATAGTTCTGACCTGTCTAGGGCAGGAATATGCAGACCTGATTGTCCCATTATGCTTAAAAGACCTAAGGTTTTGAGGGCAACAGTCTTTCCACCGGTATTAGGTCCGGTGATAATCAGGAGATCAAATTTATCCCCTAGATTAATATTTATTGGTACAACCTTTGATCGATCAAGAAGGGGATGCCTTGCCTGTCGCAAATTAACATAGCCTCTATTATTATAAATCGGTCTCATGGCGTTCATTTCCAGCGCAAGTTTAGCTCTGGCAAATATGAAATCAAGTATGGAAAGGAATTTGAGATCCTGTTTGATTTCTGAAAGATGATCTGAGCAGGAGCTGCTTAAATTACCTAATATTACCTGAATTTCCTTTTCTTCTTTGATATAGAGCTGACGTAAATCATTATTAAGATTAACTATGGCAGCAGGCTCGATGAAATATGTTGAGGCAGAGGCTGACTGGTCATGAACCATACCTGGTACATTTCCTTTATGCTCTGCTTTAACAGGAATACAATATCTGCCATCTCGCATAGTGATTACTGTATCCTGTAAATATGTACGATAAGATCCATTAACCATTTGAGTCAATTGAGAGTGAATCCTGTCATTTATAGATTTCATCTGGCGTCTGATATTTCTAAGCTCCGGAGATGCGTCATCACTTATTTCGTCCTCAGCAAGAATACAACGTCTTATCTCAGTTGATAAAGGTGAAAGAGGACATAAGAAATCAAACATCTCATCAAGGGAATCTGAAGAGGTGTCACTATTTTCTTTTCGCCCATAATTCTTTACTCTTGCAGCGTTTTCTAAAAGGTCAGCTATCTGTAAAAGATCAAGAGTAGCTAAAACAAAGCCTTTTTCTAACCTTTTTAGAGAAGTATATATGCTTCTTGATCCAGAAAATGAAATGTTATTGTTCTTAAACAGTCGTGTAACAGCATCAGCTGTTTCTCTCTGAAAGGTTTCAATCTTATTCATATCATTAAAAGGAACAAGCTTTATACACTTTTCTTTTCCCAGCTCAGAGGTAGCATGAGCCATAAGCATTTCTTTAATTTTATTAAATTCCAGGGTTTCAAATACTTTTTCATTCATAATAAGTAAGTTTACCAAATTATATTGATTTTTACAATCTGTGCTGTCTTGTAGAATAGATATTAGCTTGGTATAATTGATTTAATCGTGCAAAGATAAAAAGCCCTTTTCTGGCTGCTAACAGTTGTTTTCTATGTGAGGAAATTTTAATGGGTGAAGATAAAAAGCAGTATGATTTTATTACAGAGACGATAAAAGAGAAACCAAAAAAGAAATCTGTTTGGGTAAGACTCCTGATAACACTTATGCTTGGTATAGTATTTGGCTTGGCAGCATGTGTTACCTTTATTTTTTCCGGGCCATATATAGCTAAGTATTTCCAGAAGGAAGACACAAAGGTAGTGACTTTATCAGAGGATGAGGTAGTGGAGGTAGTGGAAACTGTTGCCGAAGCTATAGAAACAGCTGAGGATAAAACAAAGATCCAGATTGGTAAATCAGAAAAATCTGATAATGATAAAGAGGATAAAGCTGAGGCTACGGGAAATCAATTAGAAGAAGTCAAAGCTGAGGCGAATGAAAGCTCTGAAACAGAAGAGGAAACAGCAGCTCAGAAGGTGAAGCTGGAAGAAGATACTGATACAGACGAAGAAGAAATATCTGATAACAAAGAAGAAGCTGATCTGCCAGAAGATACGATATCCGAGGAAGCCCTAGCAGATGAAGGTGAGGATGAACAGCCGGTATCAGAAGCGGAAAGTGTAATAGACAGTATACAGAATAAGGAATTTGGTATTGTCGAATATAAACAGTTATATAAGGAATTAAATTCTGTGGCAGAAAAGGCATACAAATCTTTAGCTACAGTTACTGGCGTATATTCTGATATTGATTGGTTCTCAAATCCTTATGAAAGCTCCAATCAGACGATAGGAGTAATCGTCGCAGATAATGGTAAGGAGCTTCTTATAGTAGCAGAGGTTAAGGCAGTTTTAGATGCTGATTCGATACAGGTTACCTTCTGCGACAATGCTATATTACCTGGAAAAATCAAAAAATCTGATCCTAATACAGGTCTTGCAATAATCGGCGTGAATCTGGATGATATCAGCGAGGAAACAATGGAGGAAATAGAGAGGGCTCGTTTAGGAAACAGTACATTGCCTTCTATAGTAGGAAATCCAGTTATGGCAATAGGTAATCCATCGGGTGTTGTAGGAGCGATGTCTATAGGTCAGATTACAGGGAACTCTTATGAGAAGGATTTGATCGATTCCAACGTACATTTTATTACTACAGATATATATGGAAGTACTAATGCCAGCGGTGTTTTAATAGATCTTGAAGGAAAGGTTTTAGGTATAATATATCAGGATGTTACAGTAACAGATGTTAGAAATCTGGTAAAGGCATATGGTATATCAGATCTAAAATCAAAAATAGAAAAGATTAGTAATGGTCAGGACTTTGCCCATTTGGGTGTAATAGGAACGGATGTTACAAAAGAAGCAAATGAAAAATATGATGTTCCACTTGGCGCTTACATTAAGGAAGTAGAGATAGATTCGCCAGCTATGAAGGAAGGTCTTCGCAGCGGTGATGTAATAGTAAAAATGGGAACCACAGATATCCATACATTTGAAGATTTTAAGGAAGTAATGCACAAATCTCAGCCAGGTGATCTATTGATGATAACCGTTAAAAGATTAGGTATGGAAGATTATGTGGACGTTTCCTATGAGATTACACTGAAGACCTTGGAGTAACGTAGAAGGTAAGAGATGCTAAAAGGCTAGTCGAAAGAGATGAGCAAGAAAATTGTTCATGGATAGTCTGATGAATCTTTCAAGGAAAATCTGATGAATATTAAAAAATAGATTGATAAATGAAATATAATAGAAATTTACGAGGAAGATTAAGGAATGAAATTTATTGAGACATTTAGGGAAAGCGATAATATAGCAGATGTTTATTTAATAAAACATAAGCAGGCAGCAGTAACCAAAAATGGAAAACCCTATGAAAATGTGATTCTGCAGGATAAG
>JAZUFJ010000126.1:0-8765 GCA_045640645.1 Lachnospiraceae bacterium | reverse complement strand
CTATATGCGAAAGATGATGATAATCAGGTATGTTGTAGTATGTATAGTGCTGGGCGTAATAGGAGTTACTAATATAGCAAATCCTATTACTGTGATAGTAGGAATATTTGGACTAAAGATGGGTGCGTATATGCAGCCATTGACACATAAGTTAATATCAAAAAGAAAGAGAGGTGAGTAGGAATGAGGATGTGCTCCTTGCTTTTAGCAGGTGGTGACGTTGATTTTATGGTTAAGGGTTTGTTCTCATATGAACTATTTGGACAGACTGTATGGATCACAACTACTCATGTATGTACATTGTTGGTAATGCTTTTGATGATATTATTTGCATTTTTTGCAAATAGAGCTGTAAAGAAAGCAGATCCAGTTGATACCCCATCAACGTTTCAGAATATTGCTGAGCTTATAGTAGAAATGCTTGATAATATGATTATAGGAACTATGGGAAGCTCTGCTTTTAAGTTCTTAAATTATATAAGTACAATATTTATTTTTATTTTGATTAGTAATATTTCTGGTTTATTAGGACTTAGACCACCAACAGCAGATTATGGTGTGACGTTTCCATTAGGTATTATTACCTTTTGTTTGATTTTCTTTAATAAAATCAAGCATCAGGGAGTCGGTGGATTCCTGAAAGGTCTTTGCGATCCATGGCCTATATGGGCGCCTATTAATGTAATCGGTGATATAGCAGTACCTATTTCACTGTCCTTGCGTTTGTTTGCAAACGTCTTATCAGGAACTGTTATGTTGGCATTAGTTTATGGTCTTTTACCTATATTTGTAAAAATAGGTATACCAGCAGTGCTTCATTTGTATTTTGATTTGTTCTCAGGTGCGATTCAGACATATGTATTCTGTATGCTGACTATGACATATGTATCTGATGCAATCGGAGCAGATAATTAAAATAGTTTATGGTTATTATTTAAAAACTGAATAGTAACAATGTGTTAGGGACATAAGTTGTGTACTAAAGGTATAACAACTTAAAAAATAATAAATACCCAATTTTATAAGGAGGAAATAAAATGGATAATTTAGGAATCACAGGACAGGACTTTATTTTAGGATGTTCTGCAATTGGTGCAGGTCTTGCTGTTATAGCAGGTATCGGACCTGGTGTAGGTCAGGGTATCGCTGCAGGTCATGCAGCAGCAGCAGTTGGTAGAAACCCAGGTGCAAAGGGTGATGTTACATCTACTATGCTTCTTGGACAGGCCGTAGCAGAAACAACAGGTCTTTATGGTTTGCTTATCGCTATGCTGTTATTATTTGTTCAGCCACTGAATATTTATAAATAAGACAGAAAAGAAATTTTCTGAAAGGAGGCTAAACATTGAATCAGATGATGTGTGCTTTACTGCTTAGTACTGATGGAACAATGGAAAGATTGTTTGATCTGGATTTTCAGTTATTGCATGATGCAGTACTTGTAGCCATATCGGTATTTGTATTATTCATGATTATGTCTTATATGCTGTTCAATCCTGTAAGAGATCTTCTCAAGAAGAGACAGGAAAAGATAGAGAATGATATCAGTACAGCAAATAAAGACAAAGAAGATGCATATGCCCTTAAGGAGCAGTATGAGACAAAGATAAAACAGGTAGAGAAGGAATCAGAAGAGATTCTTACAGCTGCCCGTAAAAAAGCAATGTCAAATGAAGCTCAAATTATTGCCGAAGCAAAGGAAGAAGCAGTTAGAATAATTGAGCAGGCTAAGGTTGAAGCTAAACTTGAAAAAGAAAAAGCTGCTGATCAGATGAAACAGCAGATGATAGAAATAGCTTCTCTTATGGCAGGCAAGGTGGTTGCTTCTAACATTGATACTACTGTGCAGAATTCTCTTGTAGAAGAGACACTTAATGAAGTAGGTGAGAGCTCATGGCTAAGTTAGTTTCTAAGACATATGGGGATGCGTTATTTGATTTAGCTTTGGAAGAAAACAAAATAGATGAATTATTTGAGGAAGTATTAGCTCTTAAGCAGATCCTTAAAGAAAATCAAGATTTTACAAAGTTAATGAACCATCCAAAAGTAGTAAAAGAAGAAAAAGAAGAGGTTATGGAAGCTGTATTCAAGGGAAGAGTATCAGATGAGATAACAGGCTTCTTGAAAATAATCATTAGTAATAATAGATTTTCGGATATTTTCAGCGTTATAGATTATTTTGTCGCTAGGGTAAAAGAATATAAAAAAATCGGAGTTGCATATATTTCTACTCCTTTAGAGCTTAGTGATAAACAGAAATCAGATGTTGAAAAAAGATTACTGGAAACTACTGTGTATGAAAAAATGGAGATGAACTATTCTATAGATGAAGAGCTTATCGGTGGAATGGTAATCAGAATTGGTGACAGAGTAGTAGATAGCAGTATAAAAACAAAGCTTAATAAGATGGCTAAAGAATTATCAAAGATTCAGCTTGCCAAGTTTTAAGATAGTTTAAATAAAAAGAAAGGTGCGAAAGATCCATGAATTTGAGACCAGAAGAAATCAGTTCTGTAATAAAGGATCAAATAAAGAGATATGCCGCAAATCTTGAAGTATCAGAAGTTGGTACTGTTATTCAGGTGGCAGATGGTATCGCACGTGTGCATGGATTAGAGAAGGCTATGCAGGGAGAACTTTTAGAGTTCCCTGGAGAAGTATACGGTATGGTTATGAACCTTGAAGAAGACAACGTAGGTGCCGTTCTTCTTGGAGCAGATAAGAACATTAATGAAGGTGATACCGTAAAAACAACTGGTAGAGTAGTTGAGGTCCCAGTTGGAGATGCCATGTTAGGACGTGTTGTTAACGCTCTTGGTCAGCCTATTGATGGCAAAGGTCCTGTTCAGACAGATAAATATCGTCAGATCGAACGTGTTGCTTCAGGTGTTATTACCAGAAAATCTGTAGACACACCTCTGCAGACAGGTATTAAGGCTATTGACTCTATGATTCCTATCGGACGTGGACAAAGAGAGCTTATTATCGGTGACAGACAGACAGGTAAGACAGCGATCGCAGTTGACACTATCATTAATCAGAAGGGTCAGAACGTAAAATGTATTTATGTTGCAATCGGACAGAAAGCTTCAACGGTTGCACAGATAGTTAAAACTTTAGAAGAAAATGGTGCTATGGCTTATACAACAGTTGTAGCAGCTACAGCTTCTGAAATGGCTCCTCTTCAGTATATTGCTCCTTATTCAGGATGTGCTATAGGAGAGGAATGGATGGAAAAGGGAGAAGATGTACTCATCATTTATGATGATTTGAGCAAGCATGCTACTGCATACCGTACACTCTCATTACTTCTTCGTCGTCCACCGGGCCGTGAGGCTTATCCTGGAGACGTATTCTATCTTCATTCAAGACTTCTCGAAAGAGCAGCCAGAATGAACGAGGAATATGGCGGAGGATCACTTACAGCTATTCCTATTATCGAAACACAGGCAGGAGACGTTTCAGCATATATCCCTACAAACGTAATTTCTATTACAGATGGACAGATATATCTTGAAACAGAAATGTTTAATGCAGGTTTCAGACCAGCTATCAATGCAGGTCTTTCAGTATCACGAGTAGGTGGTGCTGCTCAGATCAAGGCTATGAAGAAAATAGCAGCTCCTATTCGAACAGAGCTTGCTCAGTACAGAGAGCTTGCAGCTTTTGCACAGTTTGGTTCAGAGCTTGATGCAGATACAAAGGAAAAGCTTGAACAGGGTGAAAGAATTAAAGAAATTCTTAAGCAGCCTCAGTATCAGCCAATGGCAGTAGAAAATCAGGTTATTATTATTTATGTAGTAACTAAGAAATATCTGCTTGATGTTCCAGTAGAAAGAATCACAGAATTCGAAAAAGAATTCTTTGAATATATTAAGACAAATTATCCTGAGATACCTGCAGGAATCAGAGAGACAAAGGTTATCTCAGATGAAAACGACGCAAAGCTTCAGAAAGCTATCGCAGATTTCAAAGCTGACTTTTTAAGGTAGGGTGACAGTATATGGCCTCAATGAGAGATATAAAAAGGCGTAAAACCAGTATACAAAGCACAGAACAAATTACTAAGGCTATGAAGCTGGTTTCCACCGTAAAACTTCAGAGAGCAAAAGCCAGAGCTGAGCGTTCCAAGGCGTACTTTAACTGTATGTATGAGACCGTTACATCTTTACTGAAGAGAACGGGTCAAATAGAGCACCCATATCTTAAATCCAATGGTTCAAAGAAAATTGGTGTTATAGTGATAACATCAAATAGAGGACTTGCAGGCGGATACAATTCAAATATTGTAAAGCTTGTAACTGGAAAAGGATGGGACGCTTCCAATGTAGCAGTTTATGCAATAGGTAAGAAAGGCAAAGATGCCCTTAAGAGAAAGGGCTATGAGATCAAGGCAGAATTGCATGATATGATTGAAGAGCCTTTATATATTGATGCAAAAGAGCTTAGTGATAGAGTACTCAATGACTATTCAAATGGCGAAATTGGAGAGATATATCTTGCTTATACAAACTTTAAAAATACAGTAAGTCACATACCGACTATGTTAAAGCTTTTGCCTATAGATACCCAGCAAAATGGGGATGAGGAGAAGGCTGCAGACGATTTTGGAAAAGCTGTTATGGCCTACGAACCTGAAGAGTCGGAAACGCTTAATATGATTATTCCGAAATATATAACAAGTCTGATTTATGGCGCACTTATAGAAGCTTGTGCTAGTGAAAACGGGGCAAGAATGCAGGCCATGGATTCAGCAACAAGTAATGCCGATGAGATGATTTCTACCTTAGAGCTTCAGTATAACAGAGCGAGACAGGGTCATATTACTCAGGAGTTAACTGAGATCATTGGCGGAGCGGAAGCTCTAAATTCATAATAATAATAAAGGAGAAAAGAACAGTGGCAGATAAGAATGTTGGTAAGATTACCCAGATTATCGGTGCGGTGCTAGATATAAAGTTCAATGAAGGCAACCTTCCTGAAATCAATGAAGCCATTAAAGTACCAAGAGATAATGATAAGGTACTTGTAGTGGAAGTTGCACAGCATCTGGGTGATGATACAGTAAGATGTATTGCCATGGGTCCTACAGATGGTCTGGTTAGGGGTATGGATGCAATAGCTACAGGCGCTCCTATTTCTGTACCAGTTGGAGAAAAGACCCTTGGACGTATTTTTAATGTCCTTGGTGAACCCATTGATAATAAAGAAGCCCCTGAAGGCGTTGAATATCTTCCTATTCATAGAAAAGCCCCTGAATTTCAGGAGCAGTCAACAAGCGCTGAACTTCTTGAGACAGGTATTAAGGTCGTTGACCTTCTTTGCCCATATCAGAAGGGTGGAAAGATTGGTCTTTTCGGTGGTGCTGGAGTAGGTAAGACAGTACTTATTCAGGAGCTTATCCGTAATATCGCTACAGAGCATGGTGGATATTCAGTATTCACAGGTGTAGGAGAGCGTACACGTGAAGGAAATGACCTTTACCATGAAATGACAGATTCTGGAGTTATTGATAAAACAACAATGGTATTCGGTCAGATGAATGAGCCACCAGGAGCTCGTATGAGAGTGGGTCTTTCAGGACTTACTATGGCAGAATACTTCCGTGATAAAGCAGGTAAGGATGTACTTTTATTCATTGATAATATTTTCCGTTTCACACAGGCTGGGTCTGAGGTATCAGCTCTATTAGGACGTATGCCTTCAGCCGTAGGTTATCAGCCTACTCTCCAGACAGAAATGGGTATTTTACAGGAACGTATTACATCTACAAAGAGCGGTTCTATTACATCAGTTCAGGCTGTATATGTGCCTGCTGACGACTTAACAGACCCAGCTCCAGCTACAACATTTGCTCATCTTGATGCAACAACAGTATTATCACGTTCAATCGTTGAGCTTGGTATTTATCCAGCTGTTGATCCTTTGGAATCTACATCAAGAATCCTTGATCCAAGAATCGTAGGTGAAGAGCATTACAATGTGGCACGTGGAGTACAGGAAATTCTTCAGAAGTATAAAGAACTCCAGGATATTATTGCTATTCTTGGTATGGATGAATTATCAGAAGAAGATAAGCTTACAGTATCTCGTGCTAGAAAGGTACAGAGATTCCTTTCACAGCCTTTCTTCGTAGCAGGACAGTTTACAGGTCTTGAAGGAAGATATGTTCCAATTAGTGAAACAATTCAGGGATTTAAAGAAATTCTTGAAGGAAAACATGATGATATCCCAGAAAGTTACTTCTTAAATGCTGGTGGTATAGATGACGTGTTAGCAAAGGTAAAATAATACATTGTTAGCATATATCAGATAATGCTGACAGCCAGGGAGCAAAGATATGGCAGATGATAGAACTTTTAAATTAAAAATAATTTCTCCTGATCGTATGTTTTATGAAGGTGATGTAGTAATGGTTGAGCTTCGTACTACAGAAGGAGAGATAGGTGTATATAAGAACCATTCACCTATAACTGCTGTATTAGCACCGGGAATATTAAGCATTCATGAGAACGACGAAGTTAAGTATGCAGCACTTCATGGAGGATTTGTAGAGATCCTACAGGATAGTGTTACTGTATTGGCTGAAGTCGTAGAATGGCCTGGTGAAATCGATGTAAAGCGTGCTGAAGAAGCGAAGAAACGTGCTGAAAGAAGACTTCTTGAAAAAGAAAATGATACAGATATCGCTAGAGCAACTTTAGCTCTTCAAAGAGCAGTAGCACGTACACAGGCAGTAAAGATTAAAGTATAATAATAAAAAGGTTATCCGAAAGGATAACCTTTTTTTATCTTTTAATATATAGAGTACAGTTTATATTGTAGCTATATCAAAAGCTAATTTATATAAGTAATAAATCGATTCTTATTTTCATAAAACCAATTAGTCGAATCCATCATTCCCATCTTTGCTATAGTACCCTCAATAGGATTAAATAAAATAGTATTTTTTGCATCATAACCAACGATAAGGACTGCTTCACCTTCGTTCGTAAGAACTAAAACAGGGTAGTCTTGACTGACATAGTATAGCATGGAATTAAGAGAACAACCGGTCATGTCCAGGGCATTATTACCAAGGGAATCCTTAAGTACGCCTAAAACAGAATTTGTTCTAAGGAGCTTTTCAGTATCCTTATATATGCCTTGAAGCTTAAGCATTTCATCTATACAAACAGCTATCGAGCTTTGTCCTTCCTCGATACCTCTAGGCTCTATAGATGAAATTTGTTTTTTTGTACGACGATTACCACTTTGCCATATATACTGACAATCCTCGTTTACTACTACACCATAATAGCTTTCTGCTTGTTTAACAGCTTTAGAGGCATCAGAATAAATACCTTCAATATTACCTTTTACATATACAAAATATCGATACAAATTATCCGAAATATCTGAGGATGTAATGTCTTCCAAACTGATATCACGGTTTTCTTCATATATAACCTCTTTAGGTGTAAGATTTTTTACTGTATCTGATGATGGGGTTTTAGCAAGTATAGTTTGATAAGAGGTTTCCAGCTCTTCTGTGACAACACTTGTTAATTTGTTCTTTTTAGCTGAAGTTTTTTGATTATCCATGATTTGGTCATCTTCGATATTTTCGTATAAACCAGTATCAGGGTTATTATAAATCCTATGTAGAATAATCATATTGTCTTTTATTTCGATAGACAGAATATAAACATTTTCAATATGATAATTTTTCTTAATATTTCCATCTTTATCCTGAATCTTAACAGAATACATTGGTATAAGAGTAGAACCGGTAGAATCTGTAGTAATATCTGATATTTTGGCTGTCCCAAAAATAAAATCATGTTCCATAAAACCTAAAGGAATAATTATATCTCCAGAAGAAGCCTGTATCTGTTTAGGTTCTATTTCATCTAAAGAATACAAGTTTATTGTAGAATAATCATATACATCAGAAGCAACCTGCCATGCAATGATACTGTTATCCTGTGAATACACAAATCTGTCTTCGGAAAGACCAGAATCGATCAATTCAGCTTTTCTGCTATCTAATCTAATATTATAAACGTTTCCATCCAGGAAGAAGAAAAACATATTTCTTGTATTAACGTAGCACAGACAATCCATCTCTTTTTGAAGAATATTAAATGACTTGTGGTAAGGAATATAGACAATCTCTTCTATTGTATTGAGGGTGCTATTGTAATAATATACATCAATACCCACCTGACCTTCATGTGGTCCTCTATTCATATAACCATAAACCGAAAAAAGAAGATTACCACTATCATCTATAGAAAAAACTTTTATACCATGCTCATTAAGCCTTGTACGTATATCATTATTCTCTGTATCCCAAAAAGAGTATACTTTAGCCAAATTATTTGTTGATGTATTAAAGGAAAAAAGACTATTTTGCTGTACAAAACATAAAATAGATCCATTTTCATTTTCTATATATTCCGGAAGATCATGTACTATTCCGTGAAGAATTTTACCTTTTACCAAAACATTTTTAGTTTCATCAAATAACTGGTTACAGGTTCTCTCATAATCCATGAGATACATTCTATCGGAGCCTTTTCGTATCCTAAAATACTCTGAAACATTGTGAAGCTCATTTTCCATAAATACCTGATAAGATAATTTAATAGTGGCATTATCTGTATCAATCTCATAAAGCTCCAAATCTTTATTACTGCAGACAGTTGGCTCTAAATTTCCCCATGTTAACTGATTAAAATTAGAATGAATATTTACATATCCATAACTTGAGTTATCGCCAT
>JAZUFJ010000125.1:0-8022 GCA_045640645.1 Lachnospiraceae bacterium | reverse complement strand
AAATAACAGACGAACTGAAAGTTAAATTTAACCAAATATTAAAGAAAGCATCTATGGGGTGTTTCTGGTTTATTATTCTCTATGTCATATGGGGAGCTATAGTATCCCCGGATTTAAACTTATTTTATGAAACTGCTCAATCCTATGATGAAGACTGGATAAGAGAAATGCCTGATGGCAGCGAACAGATATATAAGATGCCTTTAACGCTTCTGATAGATGATTATGAAGTTGCAACCTTTTATACAATATTACCTGAGACAGTTGAAAGTGGAATGTATCTGGCGATAAATACCGGTAAGAATTTTGTAGCATATATAGACGGTAGCGAGATATATAATTTCAATAATGCCATTTCCAGATTACCAGGAAATATTACAAAGACAGTTATAGTCCCTATACCCTTGGAGGATGAATACGCCGGGAAAAGGCTGACGCTTGAGGTTACCAGTGGCAGATATGACAGAAGTAGTGTTAATACAGCCTATATAGGCAACCTGATGGGTATAGTAATAATCCTGGTAAAGAATTATGCCCTGCAGTTTGTAATGGCGATTCTGCTTGTTTTATCTGCTCTTGTCACCATAGGAATATTTGCTTATATAGAAAAGAAGAATAACAGAAAGATTCCACTTATATATTTAGCAGAGGGCCTACTTGCAATCTGTTTATGGGTTATATTTGACAGTCCTCTGTTCCAAATAGTTTTCAGAGTATATTTCTTTGACGGAATAGCCGGGTTTATGCTGGTTACTACAATGGCTTTACCATTTTTCCTGTATTTTGACAGTTTGATGGATCACAGAAAACATGGACTGTTTGTACCATTTGAAGCAGTAATAATCATAAACTTTATTGTTCTGACTTTCCTTCACTTTACAGGAATAAGAAGCTATGACCGTTCGCTTATTTACGTTGATCTGATGCTATTGATATATATCATCATTATTATTGTAGCTACTTTCAGTGATTATCTGTCCAGAAACGACAAGAGCCATCGAAATGTAATGTTCGGTATGGTTGGCCTTAGTATATTTAGTTTCTTCGAGATCATAGTAACAATTCTGAGCGCAAGATTGCCATTTAAGGTTGATATTGGAGGCCTGTTTGTACTTACCGGAATGATTATTCTGTTGTTCTTTGCTATCCTTGATCAGGTTGCAGCTCTTGAAGCACTAGAAAAGGAAACTCAAAATGCTCTGGCTGCCACAAAAGCAAAATCAGACTTTTTGGCAAGTATGTCCCATGAAATACGAACACCTATTAACGCGATCATGGGCATGAACGAAATGGTGCTTATGGAAAGCGAACAGGATAAAATCAAGGAATATGCAAAGGATATTAACAGCGCAAGCGAGAGTCTGTTAAAAATAGTAAATGATATTCTTGATTTCTCTAAAATTGAATCTGGTAAGCTTGAAATAATATGCGACAATTATGATTTTGGAGAGCTTATTTACGATGTTACTACCCTTGTAAACATGAGGGCTGAAAATAAGGGTTTAAAGCTCAGTGTTTTCGTAGACGAGAACCTTCCATCTCTCCTTTATGGAGATGATAAGCGTGTAAGAGAGATTATTACTAATCTATTAAACAATGCTGTAAAATATACAGATGAAGGCTTTGTAAACCTAAGGATTCAGGGCGAGACCGAAGGCAAAATTATTATGCTCAACATAAGCATTGAAGACTCTGGTCAGGGAATAAAGGAAGAAGATATCGACAAAATATTCAGCGGCTTCTCACGTGTTAACGTTAAACAGAATAAATACACTGAGGGTACCGGCTTAGGTCTTTCTATTACAAAGCGTCTTATCGAGCTTATGAATGGATCAATAAGTGTAAACAGCGAGTACGGAAAAGGCTCTACGTTTAGCGTAATCCTTCCACAGCAGATAGTTTCGGATGAAAAAATGGGCAATTATATGTCCCATCGTCATGCCTCAGCCAAGGCATCAGACGTGCAATCAAATGAGCTTAAGCTTCCAAGGCCAAATATAAAAGTTCTAGTTGTAGATGATACAGCTCTTAACCTAAAGGTAATAACCAAGCTTTTGGAAAAAATTAATGCAATTGTAACCTGTGCATCAAGTGGTGAGGAAATGCTTAAATTAATACAGGAAAATAGCTACGACATTATCTTCCTTGATCATATGATGCCAAATATGGACGGAATAGAAGCATTAAAGCTCTCGCACTCACTGGAGAACAACAAATGTAAGGATGTTCCAATAATAGCGCTTACAGCTAACGCAATAGTTGGATCAAAAGAAATGTATCTGGAAGCAGGTTTTGATGATTATTTAAGCAAACCGGTTAAAATAAATGATCTTTACGAAATGATTGGAAAACATATATAGTAAGAATACATCATTAACAAGAAATATGAGCTTCATATATAAATATATTGATTAATATATGAGGTCCACATTTAATATATAATAAAATATAGCCACGCCTATAAAAAATTTAGTAATAGTATGGCACTACATAAGGAGTAGAATTATAAAAATGAAATTTATATCATGGAATGTTAACGGATTAAGAGCCTGTCTTACAAAGGGCTTTGAAGATTTTTTTGATACAATCGATGCAGATTTTTTCTGCCTCCAGGAGATAAAGCTTTCCGAAGGTCAGCTTGACTTCGAAAAAGAAGGTTATAAAGCATACTGCAACTATGCTGAGAAAAAAGGTTATTCCGGAACTGCAATATTTGCTAAACATGAGCCTATATCTGTAGCCTATGGAATAGGTATAGAGGAACATGACCACGAGGGAAGAGTGATCACTTTAGAATATGATAATTTCTATCTTGTGACTGTTTATACTCCAAATTCCAAAGATGGACTATTACGCCTTGATTATCGTATGGTTTGGGAGGATGATTTTAGAAAGTTTCTAAATGATTTGGCTGCGAAAAAGCCAGTTATAGTATGTGGCGATATGAACGTAGCCCACGAAGAGATTGACCTTAAGAATCCTAAAACTAATCACCATAATGCAGGTTTCACAGATGAAGAAAGAGGAAAAATGACTGAACTTTTGGCTTCCGGTTTTATAGATACCTTCAGATACTTCTATCCTGATCAAACCGATATATATTCCTGGTGGTCCTACAGATTTAAGGCAAGAGAAAAGAATACCGGGTGGCGTATCGATTACTTCTTAGCTTCAGATGCTTTAAAGGATAAGCTAAAAGAGGCCAAAATCCACACCGATATCCTCGGCTCTGACCATTGTCCTGTAGAAGTGGATATTGATCTATAGCGAACAAATAATACCAATCACTCCCGATGCCAATAAATACCATATTGGGTGTTTTTTAAATATTCTAAATGTAATAAAAACAGCTATACCAATAAGTATTGCTATCCATTTTATGTTTTGAAAGTCTTGTGAAAAGAATGACATCTTTGCAATACCTATTCCTGCTGCCAGAATAAGTGCCGATGAGGCAGCTCTTAACCCGTAAAAAGCATAATTAACGTATTTATTGTCTTTAAAATCTTCTAAAAACTTTGATATTGCAATTATTATTATTATTGATGGTATAACAAGTCCCAAAGGAGCTACTAAACTTCCTAATATACCATCAGTAGTAAATCCAACATAAGTTGCCATATTTATTCCTATTGGCCCTGGAGTAGACTCTGATACAGCTACCATGTTGGCAACGTCAGCTAAAGTGTACCAACCTGTTTTTTCACTAATCTCATACAGAAAAGGTAAAGTTGCAAGCCCACCTCCTACTGCAAACAGACCTGTCTTAAAGAATTCAACGAAAAGATTTATTAATATATTCATTGCCTACTCCTTTTTCATTTTCTTGACAACAATACCTGCAACCCCAGCCAGTACAACAATAACTACAGCCGATATATTAGTAAACAAATTCAATGCTAAAACTATTACTGCTATTGCTATAGTCGCCTTATCGATAATTGATTTTTTTCCAAGCTTGATTACCGCATCAATTACTAATGCACATACACAAGCTCTAATTCCAGCAAGAGCATGTGAAACAATAGCAATACTGGCGAAATTGTTGAGAAAGGCCGCAATTATTGTGATTATTACCAGTGAAGGAAATATACATCCTAATGTTGCAACTATTCCTCCTATAATTCCTTTGTATTTATAGCCTATAAAAGTTGCTGTGTTTACAGCGATTATTCCCGGTGTACACTGCCCTATAGCATAATAATCCATAAGTTCTTCTTCCGTTGCCCATTTTTTCTTTTCCACTACTTCTTTCTGAAGAATTGGAAGCATTGCATATCCACCACCAAAGGTCAAGCCACCTATTCTGGCAAATGTTAGAAACAAATCTATATATTCGCTCATTTAAATACCTCTTTTAGAATACTTTTCTTTAGCTTACTGCTGCATAAATGCATCAACATAATTTAACATAAACTCTACATTCATAGGAAGCACGCTTTCATCGATATCAAAAGTAGATGTATGATGCTTTTCACA
This sequence comes from Lachnospiraceae bacterium, assembly GCA_045640645.1. Classification (GTDB taxonomy): domain Bacteria; phylum Bacillota; class Clostridia; order Lachnospirales; family Lachnospiraceae; genus JAZUFJ01. The sequence goes on along the minus strand of JAZUFJ010000125.1, from coordinate 3,543 downwards.
GCTTCCTGGTCTGTCTGAGCGTACACCCATATTACAATAGCAGCCTCCAAAAGCTTTTATAAATTCTGCAAAATTATCAGAGCCTGCGCTTGGATATTCATCTGCTATTTCAAAGCCAGCATCACAAGCTGCTTTAAGAGCTAATTTTGTGCTCTCTGCATCATTTACTACCGGATATTTCGCTGCTACACCTTCTCCTACTGTTACCTCAGCGCCATAAAAATCTCCAATGCTCTTACAGATTCTTCTTATTTCGTCCATAACCATATCGCCATCTCCATCTTTGAAATAACGTACAGTTCCCTCTATATGCGCTGTATCAGGTATTACATTAAATCTATTTCCGCTTGCTAACATAGCTGGACTTACAACAATCGTATCAAAAGGATTATGATTATATACGCCAATATTTTTTAAATGCATATATATATCACAGGCAACCTCTATAGGATCTACTGAAAGATCTGGTCTGGAACCATGACCTCCCTTTCCAGTAATATCTATATAAAACACCTTTGCACCCGAAAGTCTTGCTCCTTCTTTTATATCAACAGTTTTGCTCGACATGCCTGCCTGTACATGTAATGCAAATGAACTGTCTACACCACCTTTATTTAAAAGGTATTCCACACATTCATCTGCTCCCATTCCGCATTCTTCACCTTCCTGAAAACATAGATATATCTCACCACTGAGATCGTCCTTTTTACCCATTAAGCTTTTAGCAGTTGCCAGAAGCACAGCTGCATGCGAATCGTGTCCACAAGCATGCATAACCCCATCATTTACACTTTTCCATGCTATATCAAGCTCCTCCTTTATTGGTAATGCATCTATATCTGCTCTAAGAGCAAGTTTTTTCCCTGGTCCAAAGCATATATGACCGATAATATTATTCTTGCCTACTCTTTCATATTCGATTCCCATATTTGCAAGCTCTTCCTCTATCTTAGATGAAGTAATCGCTTCTTCCATGGATAGTTCAGCATTAGTATGGAAAAACCTCCTCATATCTACACAATATTCCGAATTTAATTCTGCCAGTTCATGATTGTTCATAATATAATTCCTCCTCATGTCTTTACATTTTTATATTGATAAATGCCTAAAGCCTATTACATCCCTAAAACCACACCATCTGTTCTCGATTCTGAACCACCAACATAAGCACTATTATCCAGTCTAAATATGCTCTGCGCCCTTCCAAAATCATAAAAACGATTAGTATATTCCACATTATGTCCTCTATTTTTCAGATCGTTATATACAGCTTCTTCGAATCTGCTTTCAAGAATAATGTTATTATCTTTTATCCATTGCCATCTTGGCTCATCTATTGCCTGCTGGATATCCATTCCGAAATCACACATGTCCATCATCAACTGAACATGTCCCTGAGGCTGCATAAATCCTCCCATAACGCCAAGCGGTCCGATTATCTCGTCATTAATACCTGTAACGAAACCTGGAATAATTGTGTGATATGGTCTCTTATGTGGACCAACACAATTTGCATGTCCCTCCTCAAGGTTGAAGCAATATCCCCTATTTTGAAGGGCAATACCAGTTTGGGGAACTACTATTCCAGATCCGAAATCACTGTAACTGCTCTGTATAAAGGAAACCATATTGCCTTCTGCATCAGCTGCACACATATAAACAGTATTGCTTTCTTTAGGATTACCTGGAGTATATATCTGACTGGTCGATCCTATTCTTTCACGTTGTTTTCTCGCATATTCAGGACTTAGCAGCTCATCGCAGGTTACATCCATATATCGATCGTCTGCTACATATTTTTTTGCATCAGAAAAAGCAATTTTAATAGCCTCTATCTGTTTATGAACAGCGTCAGCATCCTTTTCTTTAAAGTCAAATCCATTCAAAACATTAAGAGCCATTAAAGCTACTATCCCTTGACCATTAGGAGGCAGCTCCCATAACTTATATCCTCTGTAATTAACGCTTATAGGGTCTACCCATTTTAGCTCATAATCATCCATATCTTTAAAGCTGAGATAGCCACCAATACTTTTTACATATTTCTCTATTCTTTCAGCTATTTCTCCATGATAAAAGCTTTCACCATGATCACTTGCTATTTTTTCAAGAGTACTGGCATGATATGGAAGCTTTACAATATCCCCACACTTTGGTATTTCACCATTAATGCAATATGTATCAAACCATGTCTCTATGCCTGGAATGTCCTTTCGTTCTTTAAATTTTTCACATGCCTCTTCCCATAACTTAGCTATAACAGGAGTAAGGACATACCCCTCTTTGGCATACTGTATTGCCGGTTCAAGAACAGTTTTAAGACTTAACTTTCCAAAGCGCTTATTGAGCTCACACCATGATTTAACAGCTCCTGGAACAGTAACAGGAATCGGACCATATTCTGGCATTTCTGACAGACCTTTATTTCTTAATTTATCTGCACTTATTTCATAAGGAGAATACCCACTGGAATTCATCCCATACATTTTTCCCTTGTAATAAATTATCGAAAAAGCATCTGAACCGAGCGATGTCGAACATGGTTCTACTACTGTAAGACAAGAGGCCATCGCCACTACAGCATCTATAGCATTACCACCCATCTGGAGCATTTTCATTCCTGCTCCTGCTGCTAAATTCTGCGAAGTTGCGACCATACCATTTTTTCCAAAAACTACTCTCCTATTAATAGGATTGGATAATAATAGATTATTCTTTTGGAAGTTATATTTTATATTCATATAATTTTCCCCATCTTTCTGACCATAAAATGTATGGACGTTTTAGATTATGTATGATAGAATATTTGAAAAGTTTCAACGGAGAAGCCTGTGCGTATGCATGGGCTTTTATTATTTAGAGGGCATAATATGGAAAGAATGAACTGCAACCCCAACCGTGCATATGTAGAATATATTTCTATAGAATCCTATAAACCTGAAGAAACACGAATTTCTGACGGAAATGTGGATCCTTTCGCTTATCACGCTCATGATTTCACCACCATTACCTTCATTGATTCTGTTGATGGCTCCTGTACATATGAGGTTGATGGTGTTTCAGTTCCAGCAGTCGAAAATTCAGTTATCATTATTCCTAGCAATATGAACCATAGAAAAATCATGAATTTAGGCGATTCAGTTAACGAAATCCACGTTGCAGCATATAACTTTTATCCTCGTCTTCATTACGAATCAACAGATAGATTTGATTACTTTGTTCTCGACAAAAAGCTTGCAGACCTATATAGAAACTACTCTTCCATTCTCTTTTCATGCCCATTCAATGATGATACCGCTTTGTATAAACAGGTGGAAAAAGCTACCTTTATTCTTCTTACCAGCCTTTTATCAGCTAGCATACAATCTACAGATATAAATGCCATCTCATTGGGAATAGCTTCAAGCCCAAATCATCATGATACAGTGGCTAGGCTGTATGCTTTAATTAATTCTCATTTTATGGATAATATTTCGTTTTCCTCATTTGCAGACAGTAATTATATTTCTCCCAGCTATCTGTCAAAGCTTTTTAAATCAGTAT
>JAZUFJ010000124.1:0-1934 GCA_045640645.1 Lachnospiraceae bacterium | reverse complement strand
GTATGCTCATTTTCATCTAATTCTATGAAATTTATCTCAAATGGAAGCTCAGGAGCTATAGTTCTCAATGCCCCCACTACTCTTGAAAGGCCTTTTGGACCTATCATTGTAACCGGCTCAGTTCTCTCCGCATTACCCATTGAAAGCAAAAGACCGGGCAAGCCACTAATATGGTCTGCATGAAAATGAGTAAAGCAAATAATATCTATGGGTTTAGCGCTCCACCCCTTCTCTTTCATGGCTATTTGCGTACCTTCACCACAATCTATTAATATACTGCCTCCATTATATCTAAGCATCAAAGAGGTAAGCCATCTATATGGTAATGGCATCATTCCTCCCGTGCCAAGTAAACAAACATCTAACATTAAAAAACCTCTCACTTATATTAAACGTTTACTATCTTTTCCACATAATCAACGCGTCTTCCTTAGGCTTTTCATAAAAATTCTTTCTTACGCCTTCACTTAAAAAACCAAGCTTCTCATATAGATGAATTGCCGGTTTATTACTTATTCTAACCTCTAAAGTAAAAGCCTCAGCTCCTATTTTCTTTCCCTTTTCTATTAAAGCTGTGAGTATTTTATAGCCTATGCCAGTATTTCTGTATTCATTAAGAACAGCTACATTTGTTATCTCTGCATCGCCGAGAATATTTCTCAAACCTGCTCCACCTATTATTTTGCCCTCTATCTCAGCTAAAACATAGGTCATATTATCCTGCTTTATCATATCCCTGAAATCTGCTTCAGACCACGGCATGGAAAATGTTTTTTCTTCTATTTGTGCCACACTTGGAACATCTTCATCTCTCATTTCACGAATTACAACAAGTGATTGCTCATTCATCATATAGTTTTTTTGAAAACCTTTCTATAAATGGTCATTATCCTAAAGATTATTCTCCCCGTTGCTCCTTTTCCATTCTTTCTCTCTCTGCTTGGGATAAACGTAAATATTCAGGTTTATGATCTTCGGCTTTTTCTACCATTCCAGCATTATAGTACTTTATAGCAGGTATGGAAAAAGCTGCCGCTCTCTGCCTACTAATGTGAGCCGGGGCAAAATCATATTCAACTTTTAAATTTTTCATGATGTAATCACGATGAACCGGAACACCATCCCCTAAAAATAGTACCTTCTCATTCAGGTTGTTTAATTTTTCACATATTTCATCTATTGCTACTGCACATTGATCTACAATAACCTGGTTTTCACCATTCTCAAACTTGTATATCCCCGTATATACCTGGCCTCGTCTTGCATCCATAATAGGGCATATCAAACCATCATACCCCCAGGCATTATAGCTTAATCCCTCAAGAGTACCTATGGGTATAATAGGCTTGTTTAACGCAAGGCCTAAACCTTTAGCGGTAGCTGAACCTATTCTAAGACCAGTAAAAGATCCAGGGCCTTTAGATATAGCTATTGCGTCTACCTGGCTCATATCAAGCTCTGTCATTTTACATATTTCATCAAGCATTGGAAGTAATGTTTGTGAATGTGTTTTCTTATAGTTTATGTTATATTCAGCTAATATCTGTTCATCCTCAATTATTGCAACACTCGCTGTTAGTGACGATGAATCAATTGCTATGATTTTCATATTAATCAATCCTTATTAATCTGTAATCTAGTCCCTTACTAAGATCTTTTATTATCTCTATTCTGTGAGCATTCTCCGGAATAATTTCTCGAATAAGGTCGGCCCATTCTATCATACATACACCATCTGAGAAAAAATAATCCTCATAACCGATTTCATCCATTTCCTCAACATCCCCGATTCTGTACACATCAAAATGATAAAAGGGAAGTCGTCCTTCGTCATACACCTGAAGTATTGTAAAGGTAGGGCTGTTTACCTCTTCCTCAATCTTTAAGCCACTGGCAAAGCCTTTCGTAAAAACAGAAGTCGGAGGCCAAGCGGT
>JAZUFJ010000123.1:0-3781 GCA_045640645.1 Lachnospiraceae bacterium | reverse complement strand
TTATAATTTAACTTAAAAAATAGAAACAGGAGGAATAATATAATGAAAATGTCTGATTTTAGACTAGATGGTAAGGTAGCTTTAGTTACTGGTGCATCTTATGGTATCGGCTTCAATATCGCTTGTGGTTTCGCAGAAGCTGGTGCAACTATCGTATTTAACGATATTAAGCAGGAATTAGTTGATAAGGGACTTGCAGCTTATGAAGAGATCGGTATCAAGGCTCATGGTTATGTTTGTGACGTAACAAATGAAGACGCTGTAAACGAAATGGTAGCAAAGATCGAGGCAGAGGTTGGAGTAATAGATATCCTTGTTAACAATGCAGGTATTATCAAACGTATTCCTATGTGCGATATGACAGCTGCAGAGTTCAGACAGGTTATCGATGTAGACCTTAACGCTCCATTTATCGTATCAAAGGCAGTTATCCCATCAATGATCAAGAAGGGACATGGAAAGATTATAAACATCTGTTCAATGATGTCAGAGCTTGGTCGTGAAACAGTTTCAGCCTACGCAGCAGCTAAGGGTGGTCTTAAGATGCTTACAAGGAATATTGCATCAGAATATGGTGAATATAATATTCAGTGTAATGGTATTGGACCAGGTTATATTGAGACACCTCAGACAGCTCCATTACGTGAAAGACAGGCTGATGGCAGCAGACATCCATTTGATGCATTTATCGTTGCAAAGACTCCTGCAGCACGTTGGGGAACAACAGAAGATCTTATGGGACCAGCAGTATTCCTTGCATCAGATGCTTCAGATTTTGTAAATGGTCATGTTCTCTATGTTGATGGTGGTATCCTTGCATACATCGGAAAGCAGCCACAGTAGAATAGATAAGGCTATAAGTTGATATATAAATTTAAAACACCTTTGCTAAATATTAAAAATATCTGGCAGAGGTGTTTTATTATGGATTGTTATATTATGATAAAACAGTTACAATAAACCGAGATAAGATATAATCACAGGGTTAACGGGAGAAAAAGACATGCTGCAGGATATATTTCCATATAAATTAAATAACCAGTTTGATAAGGATGCAAAAGCTGATGACAATGATTATGTAATAATAATGAACCAGGGTCAGCTTTTATTAAATAAAAAAGAACTTGAAAATAATATATTATCTTATCCAAGGGTAAGGAACATAGGAGATTATAAATATACCTATTTATTTGAAATAAATAATGAAGAAACTGGGGAAAAGGAAAGATATTTCTATCTAAGAGAAGAAGAGCTTGAAGGGAAGTCTGTACCGGAAGAATTTGAGTATGCAGATTCAAGAGCTATTCGTACTTCAAAGGTATCACCTAAATATAAAATATTTGTGGCTATGACGGCAAAGCATATTATTGACTGGTACAAAGACACTACTTTTTGTGGAAGATGTGGAAAGCCTATGGAGCATTCTTCAACAGAAAGGGCCATGAAGTGTCCAAAATGCGGATATACAGCTTATCCAAGGATTATGCCGGCGGTAATAGTGGGAGTGAAAAATGGAGACAGTATACTTCTGACCAAATATAAAACAGGATTCCAGCATAATGCTCTCATAGCAGGCTTTACAGAGATAGGAGAAACTGTTGAGGAAACTGTAGCCAGAGAGGTAATGGAAGAGGCAGGAGTAAAGGTTAAAAATATAAAGTACTATGGCTCTCAGCCTTGGGGAGTAGCAAATGATATATTAGTAGGCTTCTACTGTGAGGTGGATGGGGATACTAATATACACATGGATGAATCTGAGCTTAAATATGCAGAATGGGTAAAGAGAGAAGATATCATTTTACAGCCGGATGAATTCAGCTTAACAAATGAAATGATGAAAAGATTTAAAGACGGACAGGAATAAATATGGATTTTAATGATTTAAGCAAAGAAGAAAATATAAAAGCAGTGTTGTTCGGTGTTGATTATGATATACATAAAGATTTTGATCATTCAATGGACGAGCTAAAGGGTCTGGCCAAAGCCTGTGATATGGAGGTTTTAGGAGCCCTTGTGCAATCACTTCCCCATCCGGATAACGCTACATATCTTGGACGTGGAAAGGTAGATGAGCTTAAAGAATTTGTAGATAACATGGAAGCAGACTGCTGTGTATGTGAAAACGATCTGTCTCCATCACAGATGAAAAATCTTCAGAATATTTTAGGTGTACCGGTATGGGACCATACAAATATTATTCTGGAAATTTTTTCAAGAAGAGCAAAAACAAAGGAAGCAAAGCTACAGGTAGAGTCTGCATACCTTCAATTTATGCTGCCAAGACTTGCCGGAATGTGGCAGCATCTTGGAAGACAGGGCGGCGGTGGTGGCAGCCGAGCCAATAAGGGTGTAGGAGAAAAGCAGATAGAGCTGGACCGTAGACAGATCAATCACAGATTGCATGAGCTGTCAAAAGAGCTTGATCAGATAACTAAAACGAGAAGTGTTCAAAGAGATGGAAGAAATAAGGGAGAGCTTAAAAAGGTAGCTTTGGTAGGATATACCAATGCCGGAAAATCTTCCTTGATGAATAGATTTTTAGAGTATTCAGGAAGTGAGAAGATTGTTCTTGAAAAGGATATGCTGTTTGCAACCCTTGATACTTCAATAAGAAAGATTGATTGTAAAGATAATAGAAGCTTTCTGTTGTCGGATACGGTTGGATTTATTGAAAATTTACCTCACAGTCTGGTAAAGGCCTTTAGATCTACGCTTGAAGAGGTGAAATATGCAGATTTACTTTTAATAGTATTAGATTCTACTGATCCATACTGGACCACACATAAGAAGGTTACAGAGGATACATTAAGAGAGTTGGATGCTGCAAATATTCCAAGAATATATGTAAAGAACAAATCAGACATGATTACAGACAGAGCAGTCAGCCATAAGATAGATAATCTGGACCAAATCTATGTTTCCGCAGCTACAGGAGAGGGCTTCGAAGAACTGTTAGCCGGAATATGCGAGAGAATATATGCTGATGATAAAATACTCGACGCGGTCATACCATATGATAAGGCTGAGCTGGTGAACAGGCTGCATAAATATGCTGTAGTATTGTCAGAAGAATATCTGGCAGAGGGTATTCAGGTGAAGGTGAACTGCCCGGTACATTTAATAAATGAAGTAGAGAAATATATGATGATATAACCCTGGACAAGATATAATCCGTTATATCAATTTGTGAAAAAACAACGCTTGGAATCTCCGGCGTTGCTTTTTTTATATAAAAATTAAGAATATTTTAAAAACCTATTGACATGGTAGGTAAGTGGTGTTAATATTCAATCAACCTATTTAACTAGTAGGGAATAAAGCAAAAGAAAACATAGTGAAGACTCAAACAGAATGAAATAATAAACAGGGTTTGAGCCGGAGGAAAGAATGATACAGATAATAAAAAAGCTTATTAAAGCTAATTACATAAAAGGTCGAATGTGTTACTACTGTTGATGCATATAATAAGGTCGAAAGCTTAATTAAAAAAATTTTGATTGAAAAGTCAAAAGCAAAGATAAAAAAATAACTTAAAAATAAAAATATAAAAATAACAGAAAGAAAGAGGATAATAAAATGAGCGATTATAGATTTGAAACATTACAGTTACACGTAGGACAGGAACAGCCAGACCCAGCAACAGATTCAAGAGCAGTACCTATTTACCAGACAACTTCTTATGTATTTAGAGATTCAGCTCATGCAGCAGCAAGATTTGGCCTTGCAGATGCAGGTAATATTTATGGAAGACTTACTAATTCAACACAGGATGTATTTGAAA
>JAZUFJ010000122.1:0-6351 GCA_045640645.1 Lachnospiraceae bacterium | reverse complement strand
GCTCAACAGCTGGGAACTCAGCTTCTTTTGCTTCATAAAGCTTAACAACCTCTTCCTTAAGCTTTTGTTTAAGTTCATTTTTCTTAAGATTTCTAACATCTGGTGTCTTAAGTTCATTTACAGGAATAGTTGCTCTCAAATGCTGATTCAATTCTGGAAGATCCCAATCTTCTGAAACTGCATCATCAGATATGCACATGTCTACTGTATTTTCAACAAAATCCGTTGCCATCTTAAAGATAACATCTCTCATGCTTTCTCCATCGAGAACACGACGACGTTCAGCATAGATAACTTCTCTCTGTTCATTATTAACCTGATCATACTCGAGAAGGTTTTTACGTATTCCATAGTTATTATTTTCTATCTTGGTCTGTGCCTTTTCGATAGCTGATGAAAGCATCTTATGCTCTATCTGTTCATTTTCTGGTACACCAAGAGTATTAAATACATTCATAAGTCTGTCCGAACCAAACAAACGCATAAGATCATCTTCAAGAGAGATATAGAATCTTGATTCTCCTGGGTCTCCTTGACGACCTGATCGACCACGCAGCTGATTATCGATTCGTCTGCTCTCGTGTCTCTCTGTACCAATTATCTTAAGACCACCCGCTGCTCTTGCCTCTTCATCAAGCTTAATATCAGTACCACGACCTGCCATATTTGTTGCAATTGTAACTGCTCCATGTACACCAGCGTCTGCTACTATTTCTGCTTCAAGCTCATGGAACTTTGCATTAAGTACCTTATGCTGAATTCCTCGTTTTTTAAGTAATCCACTGAGCTCTTCAGAAGCCTCTATAGTGATTGTACCTACTAATATAGGCTGACCTGTTGCATGGGCACGCTCAATTTCATTACATATTGCAAAAAGCTTTTCTTTACGTGTTTTATATACTGCATCCTGCTTATCTATTCTTGCTACCGGTCTATTTGTAGGTATCTCGATAACGTCCATGCCATAGATATCACGGAATTCCTTTTCTTCTGTAAGAGCAGTACCTGTCATACCTGATTTCTTTTCAAATTTATTAAAGAAATTCTGGAATGTAATGGTAGCAAGTGTCTTACTTTCTCTCTTAACCTTTACATGTTCCTTAGCTGCTATAGCCTGATGTAAACCATCAGAATAACGACGGCCAGGCATAATACGTCCTGTAAACTCATCAACTATAAGAACCTGGTCATCTTTTACAACATAATCCTGATCCTTAAACATAAGGTTATGGGCCCTTAAGGCTAATATAATATTATTCTGTATTTCAACATTTTCCGGATCAGCAAGGTTTTCTATCTGGAAAAATCTTTCAACCTTAGCTACACCTTCTGCAGTAAGTGTAACAAACTTATCCTTTTCGTTTACTATGAAGTCACCGGTTTCTTCTCTCTCAATACCCATGATGGCATCCATTTTTGTAAGATCCTCAACATCGGCACCTCTTTTTAACTGTCTTGCAAGAATATCACAGACTTCATAAAGCTTTGTAGACTTACCGCTCTGACCTGAAATAATAAGCGGAGTTCTGGCTTCGTCTATCAGTACTGAGTCTACCTCGTCGATAATTGCATATGCAAGGTCTCTAAGAACAAGCTGCTCTTTATAGATAACCATATTATCTCTAAGGTAATCAAAGCCTAATTCATTATTTGTAACATATGTAATATCACAATTATATGCGGCCCTTCTTTCCTCAGCCTTCATTTCATTTAGGACAACGCCTACAGTAAGCCCAAGGAATTCATGAACCTGTCCCATCCATTCAGCGTCACGCTTTGCCAAATAATCATTAACAGTTACAACATGAACGCCGCGACCAGTAAGTGCATTAAGATACGCTGGTAAAGTTGAAACAAGTGTTTTACCTTCACCAGTTCTCATTTCTGCAATACGACCCTGATGCAGTATAATACCACCAATAATCTGTACACGATAGTGTTCCATATTAAGAACTCTTCGTGCTGATTCTCTAACCGTTGCATACGCCTCCGGAAGCAGATCATCAAGTGATTCTCCCTCATTGTATCTTCTCTTATATTCCTTTGTTTTTTCTTTCAGCTCATCATCTGATAATTCCATCATCTGTGGACGAAGGGCTTCAACCTTGTCAACAATAGGCATTATCAGTTTGAGCTCACGCTCACTGTGTGTACCTAAAATCTTGTCAATTATTTTCATAAAACCATAACTCTCCTTGGTTTAATCTTAGTATTCCATTGCCTTTTCTTCGCCATTTACTACTCTTAAACCACCCTGTGCAAGAGCAAGTAATTCATCTTCACCTGGATATACTGTGAAAGGAGCAATCCATTCACATCTCTCTTTAAGACCTGCAACTACAGCCTTATCATAAGCTATACCACCTGTTACTACTATCTGATCTACCTTACCTTCAAGAACACAGGCCATTGATCCTATATCCTTTGAAACCTGAAGAATAAATGCTTTTCTGATTTCTTCTGCCTTTGCATCTCCATCATTAACCATCTTTTCTACATTACGCATATCATTTGTTCCAAGGTAAGCGTTGAAGCCACCGTTACCAACAACCTTCTTATAAACCTCTTTCTCAGAATATTTTCCTGAGAAACACATCTTGATAAGATCTCCTGAAGGTACACCACCAGCTCTTTCTGGTGAAAAAGCTCCATCTCCATCAAGAGCATTAAATATATCAATTACCTTACCATTCTTATGTGGTCCTACAGATACTCCTCCACCCATATGAACAACAATAAGATTAAGTTCATCATATGACTTTCCTACCTCTTTTGCGTATCTCTTTGCAACTGCCTTCTGATTAAGAGCATGGAAAACACTCTTACGTGGGAGCTCAGGAACACCTGAATATCTAGCTATAGGCATAAGTTCGTCAACAACTACAGGATCTACAATAAATGATGGAGCACCGATTTCATCACCAATTTCTCTGGCAAGCATACCACCGAGATTAGATGCATGCTGTCCCTGTACACCAACTTTAAGATCTGCTAAAAGTTCGTCTGTTACAGCATATGTACCACCTGGAATAGGCTTAAGCATACCACCACGGCCTACTACCATGTTAAGTGATTTGATATCAAAATTCTTTTCTTTAAGAAGATTTACGATAATATTCTTTCTGAAATCCTTCTGATCTGCTATTGATGCATACTGTGCGATTTCTTCTGTTGAATGACGTAATGTTTCTTCGAACAATAATGTTTCATCTTCAAATACACCAATCTTTGTTGATGTAGAACCTGGATTTATTATAAGACTCTTTACTGACATAACTTTTCTCCTTTTATATATTTATTCAATAATATTTATAATAGCTATATTAATTATTCTTGCTCATTGCATCAGCTACTACAGCGCCAAGGGCAAGAGAATTTACCTTTACTTCCATGCTATCTGAACGTGATGTAAGGATAACTGGAGCCTTTGTTCCAAGAAGAATATTTCCGTTTACACAATCTGCTGTATGTACAGCCATTTTGTAAACAAGATTTCCTGCATGTATATCTGGGAACAATAAAATATCTGCATCACCCTGAATAGGACGATCTGTAGCTCCTTTGTGTTTTGCTGCCTCTGGGTCAATAGCAAGGTCAAGTGAAAGTGGTCCATCAACGATACATCCTGTGATTTCACCCTCTTTATTCATTCTTGTAAGCTCAGCAGCCTCTACTGTAACTGGCATTTTAGGGTTAACAACTTCTACAGCTGCAAGAGGTGCAACCTTTGGATTCTCAACGCCACATGCATTTGCTACTTCAACTGTCATATTAATAATGTTTGCCTTATCTTCAAGAGTAGGATATGGAACAAATGCAACATCTGTTAAGAACATAAGTCTGTCGAAACCTTTAATCTCAAATACACAAACATGTGATAAAGACTTTCCTGTACGAAGGCCTACTTCCTTATCAAGAACACTCTTTAAGAAGCCCTTTGTAGCGATGATACCTTTCATATACATATCAGCTTTTCCATCATGTACAAGCTTTACAGCAGTAAGAGCTGCCTCTGTAACATCTTCTACATTAACAATTTCAAAATCATCGATATCTACATTAATATCCTTAGCAATAGCTCTAATCTTTCCCTCATCGCCAACTAAAATTGCATCGGCGATGTTACGATTCTTTGCTTCCCTTACAGCTTCAAGAACTGCTGAATCCTGCGCAACCGCTACTGCAACTTTTTTCATTGGAATTTCTTCTAACTTCTGTAATAACTCGCTAAATGATTTTGCCATTTTTTTACCCTGCCTTTTAACTTTTTATTTAAACATCGAAGTCTATGCTTCGTTTATATCATTATATATTAATAATTATTTTTTTCTTGATAAAATGAAATGTAGCTCTGATGAAAATTCACTTTCGTCAAGAACCATCTGAAGTTTATCCATAAGAGGAACAAATTTCTCAGAAAAATATGATGCAAAATCATCATTTCCATTTTTTCTAAGAGAAACAGTTAGGAATCTGTATAAATCATTTATATCCGATCCAAACCTCCACTCATAAGCTATCTCAAACCCCATCTGTTCTGCCATATAAGCAATAGATTCATTGGAGAAAAGATGAGTATGAGTACCTCCCATATGTCTGTTATAGCAATCCTGGTTAGCCGCCTCAAATGCACAGCTAAAGGAAAACATTGGAACAGATGCATATACATATGAAATATTCTCATTTTCCTTTATCGCTTCAAGATTCTCTTTAAGATTAATCAAATGTTCCAAAACACCTATGGCAGATACAACGTTTGCATCTGTATTCTTTATATAATCAATTGAATCGTGAAGACCAACATGTGTCAGGATTTTATCTTCTGACATTGCATTTCCGTAGTTAACCTGATTTTCTGATACCTCAATACCAGAAGCGTCCATTTCGAGCCTTCTTGCAGCTGCTACAAAATACCCACATCCAGCTCCTATATCTAAGATTTTAACCTTATTTATAGCTTCTTTTTTCAAACAATCCTTTAAGTATTCTGCCTTCGGAATATAAATGGTATTCAATCTCTTCTCATATTCCTCTTTGTCTTTTGAGCTATAATTTCTGGAATAATCATCTTCTACATATACTTTTGAAGCAAATTCATCGGTGTCCTCATATTCTCCATTTAAATGATGACACTTCTCACACTCTATATATCCAAGCTTATGGCTGGTTATTAAAACCTTTTTTAGCTCAGTGCCACAAATCTTGCATTTTTCTCTTTTAGGCTGCTTTGAAAAAATTTCTGCCATTCCATCAGCCATTTCAAGCATTCCATCATTATTTTCAAAAAAACTTGTCTTTAGCTGGTTAAGGTTACCAAATGGCTTTCCATACTTTTTCTGACTCATATAATATAATCTCCTTATTAGATACCATTTTCCTCAAACCATTTGAGACCTTCATCTGCAGTAAGGAAATATTTATTAATAGTCTGTGGTGTATTTGACATTTCCTTATGTTTTGAAGACTGAACTGATACCTCATAAGAGTTACCTTCAATATATGCAATAAATTTGCATCCATTGGCTGCTGAAGTTTCATGAAGCTTTACATATCTGGTACTTCCCTTTGGGCTAACCTGCTGTAGCTCCTCAATAAAAGCCATATATGCCCATCCTTCTTCTTTCCATCCACTGGCAAACTCATTAATAGTTTCGTACAGCCATTCAATTTCATGAGCATGAGCAACGCCCACTCCTTTTGAATATACTATTCTTCTTCCGCTATTATCAGTCCATACTTTAAAACAACCTACCTGTTTTTCCATATGTTTCCACTCCTGTATACTGAAATTTTATATAATAATGCCTTGCTTTGTTCTCCCTTATCTCTGCAAAGCACAAACAATCACATTACATTATGTCACAATTCAGTATAATAAGCAAGATATAAAAAGACAGCCGCCGAAGCGACTGTCTTTTATTGTATTTTACCAGATTATTTTTCTGCAAGAGCAGCCTTAATCTGTGCTGTTAACTGTGGAACAATCTTATTAAGATCTCCTACAACACCATAGTCAGCTACATCAAAGATAGGAGCATCCTCATCCTTGTTAATAGCAACGATAATGTCAGATTCTTCCATACCTGCAACGTGCTGAATAGCTCCTGAAATACCAATAGCGAAGTATACGTTAGGACGAACTGTCTTTCCTGTCTGTCCTACCTGAAGTTCCTTTGGTTTCCAGCCTGAATCAACAACTGCACGTGAACATGAAACCTGTCCGCCAAGAGCCTCTGCAAGGTCTTCAAGAATCTTGAAGTTTTCAGGTGAGCCAACTCCACGTCCACCAGAAACAAGAATCTTAGCATCCATAATATCCTTGATATCTGATACAGCCTTTACTACTTCCTT
>JAZUFJ010000121.1:0-2990 GCA_045640645.1 Lachnospiraceae bacterium | reverse complement strand
AAGGAATTGATATTCCATATAGCCACATCCTTCCTCATTGCAGCTATCACATCAGTATTGCCTGAAGCCAGCACACCAAGACGCAGTCCCGGTACACCATAGGATTTTGAAATACTCTTCATAACATAAAGATGCTTATTTTCGTTAAGAACATCCTGCTTAATAAGGCTGGCATCCTCATCATCAGAGAAATCTAAGAAAGACTCATCAACTACAAAGTTTATGTTATTCTCCTTTGTGAACTTCATAAGCTTAGTAACCTCATCCTTATCAAGATAATTACCTGTAGGATTATCCGGGTTAATAAATATAAGGTTTGATATAGCCTTATCCTCAAAATATGATATCAGCTCATCTGCTGTATATCTGTAATCTGGTCCCTTAGCTTCAAATACTACCTCTTCTGCTCTGCTATATCTGTTAGGATATTCTTCAAATGTAGGACGGATTATTCCAACCTTACCGGTAAAGTTTTCCATAAGTGATTTGATAAGCTCTGCGGCACCATTTCCTACTACTATATTTTCCTGTCTTATAGAAAAATTCTTAGATGCAATAAGGCTATTTACATACATGCCAGATGGATACTGAGTAAGAAGTACCTCAAAGCTGGCCTTGAGCTCATTAACCATACGCTTTGGAGGATAATAGGGATTAACTAAATAGCAGTAATCAAGCATACCCGGATATCTCCAGTAGCCACCATATCTTTTTGCCAAAGCATCGTATCTTTCCTCTTTAGTTTGAGCAAACATAGATTCAGCGATATTAAGAACCTGAACATCATCTATCTCATACCACTTCTCACCATCTAATCTCATAGCCTTTAAAACCGGCTCTTCAAGCATGGTAATAACGCTTAAAACCTGCTCATAGTATTCATTCTCACCAAGAGCTTTCTGATAAGCATCAAGGAATGGAACATAATACTTACTTGAAAAGTTTTTACTAAATTTGTAGATATTAACTGTCTTATAGTACTTATCCGTTTCGGAATAATCAAATAAGCGCTTTGGTATAAAAGCAGCTATAGAATCGTCCTCTGCAAGCTTGACACAGGTTCCATCCATCCAGCTCTCGTATTTATCTACCATAGCCAGAGTATCTCTCTCATCATTAATCAGCTTTTCTAAGGCTCCATCCTCAAAAATAATATCCGATTCAAACAGAATAGTATCTTCATTACATAGATAATCCTTAGCCAAGGCCAAAGAATAAATATTGTTGGTCTTATCATAAATAGGATTATCAACGTATATTATTTTTGTAGAGATATTAAGAGTAGAAATATACTCCTTAAGCTTTTCTCCCTCATATCCCACAACAATCACAATCTGAGACAGTCCACATTTTTCTATCTGATGAAGCATTCTGTCAATAAGAGTAACCCCATTGACCTTCACCATACATTTTGTATTATCCTGTGTTAATTCTTTAAGTCTTCTGCCCATGCCGGCAGCCAAAATTATAGCCTGCATTTTCTTATTCTTTCTTTTATTATTCTTATTCTATTATTTCAATTCTTCCAAGTATGCGTAATATTTCAGAACTCTTATAATTGTTCCTACTTATATCCGATTTCGATATATATTAAAAATGTATCTCACTCTGCTAACGCATATTTTTCAGCATTTCAAACAGCTCGAGATCAGATGCTGTAACCTTAATATTTGTGTCTATTGTCTTTCCTTCCGGATCAGTAATAGACACAGCTATTACGCTGCCTTCTCTGATTCCTGTATTCTTCATAGCTGCAAGAAACATTGGAAACTTTGGATGATTCCTCGTGAAAGTATCCCATGCCCCTTTTAACTTGAATATCATGCCCATATCCATAAGTATCACCTACTTTTCTTAATCTGCACATAGTTATTAATATTATATTAAATTTCGTTAATTCTGTAAATGATGGATTGATTCCTGCTTTATTCGCCATTATAGTTTGGAAATGTTGTAGTATCATTTTTAAATTAAATATGCTACTCTGATTCTGTAATATTGATACCAAGGACAAAGGTTCATGCAGATCTGCTAAGCTTACATATAATAGACTGTATATTCTTTTTCCGATGTTTCAATTAAATAAAGTGGAGGTGATAGAAATGAAGACTCCAAGAACGATAATATCAGAAATTAAATCAAATATAAGAGATGAAGATCCGGAAAAAATGGATTTTCTGATGCGAACTATAAAAGCTGTACATTCATCATCTGCCAATTTCGATGTAGTATCTCCACAGTCTCTTGAAAAGCACAGAACTTCCGCAGATACTTTTTCAAAACTGGTGGCTCCCTCAGCTGTGGTAGATATCATTCCTTTTTCAGTTGATGATATACCCTGCGAAATGATATCTCCAAAGCTTGCCAATAGAAAGGATAAACTTATTCTTTATTGCCATGGCGGTGGTTATATAAGCGGTGGTCTTGGATATGCCAGAATACTTTCTTCTAAAATGGCATTTAATACCGGGATCAGCGTTATAAGCTTCGAATATCGTTTAGCTCCGGAGTATCCATATCCTGCTGCCATAGAGGATGCAATAAAGGTATGGGATTATATAATGCTTAAGGGATATGGAGCAAATGATATCATAGTTTCCGGTGATTCTGCTGGTGGAAATTTAGCTCTGGAGCTATGTCTTGAGCTTAAGAAAAAAGAAAGGATGCTGCCAAAAGCTCTTATTCTTATGAGCCCCTGGACAGATATGTGTCTTACAAGTAATTCATATAAAACCTACGAGGAAAAAGATCCTCTTCTGACCTATGATTATGTAGCGATGGCAAGACTTGCTTATCTTGGATCTGATGTAACAGATTATGAAAACCCTGATTATAGTCCGCTAATGGCAGACTTAAGTCTCATGCCACCAGCTCTTATTCAGGTAGGCAGCAACGAAATACTGAGAGATGATAGTGAAAAGCTTGTCAAAAAATATATTAAATATGGTTCCTACGCTAAGCTAGAGGTATACCCAGGCGGATGGCATGTG
>JAZUFJ010000120.1:0-1786 GCA_045640645.1 Lachnospiraceae bacterium | reverse complement strand
ATAGTGATGGACTGGCACACCAGCCAGAGGGCGATGGTGCATGGATAGTAAAGAATAGCTGGGGCTATTCAAAAGCTGAGTTCCCAAATCGTTATGATTGGGGATTGTGTGATGAGAACGGGGATTCAACAGGATATTTCTATTTATCCTATTATGATAAAAGTATAATTTATCCTGAAACCTTTATTTTTGATGTGACAGGGCATAGTAACAATGCCTTTATGATAGATATGTATGATTACATGCCTGCTAACGGCACAGAAGGATGGGCTGATGAGGATGGTCTCCAAATGGCCAATATCTTTACAGCAGAGGCTGATGGAGTAATACCAGGGGTATCATGTCAGACAAATACTGAAAATGTCAGCACAATATATCAGATATATTTGCTTAATGATGATGCAGTAACCCCTGATGATGGCGAGCTTAAGGCAGTAGAAACAGCAGATTATGACTATGCCGGCTACCACAGAAAGATACTTGATACTCCTGTCACCGTAAAAAAGGGACAGAGATATTCTGTTGTAATTACCTCAAGCTTTACTGATGGAGAAAAGGTATATTATGAATTTTCAACTTCAACAGGAGATAACAAAGCATCAGTTGAAGAATATAATCGAAAGGTTCTTTACAGCCATAGAAGTGATCCTCATATTCCAGGACAGGATCCGGAAAAGATGTATGCAGGTGAACTACATCCATATTATTATGTAGGAATAGTTAATGAGGGAGAAAGCTTTGTGTATGCTGACGAATTAGGCCAATGGGCTGATCTGGCATTATTAGTGCCATATCTTCAGAAAGCTGACAAATATGCTGGAATAGATTTTGATAATTTCCCTGTGAAAGCATATCTTGAGTATGCTGATGGGGCTGAAGCAGATGACAGCGCTAAGGATATAATGACAGGTGATTATAATCCTGCCGATCCTGCAGGAAAGATCAGCTATAAATTTATTATAGAAATGATCGTACTGCTAATAATTCTTGTTTTTGTAATTCGTCATATTGTTCGCTCTATAAAGAAAAAAAGACATTATAAAAAGATGATAAAGCAAATAGATGCTTTGGAAAAAGAAAATGAAGAATTAAAAGCAAAGCTTGATAAAGCTACAGAGAATAATACAACAGAGAAAAAAGATGATATAGAGAGCTAGGATATTGATTCAGCTAAAAAGAGGAGCAGGTATATTATGAGGAAGGATATGAAAAAGGTGAGAAATTTTAAAAAAGTATTACCGGCATTGCTTACAGCGATAACAATTTTTAGCTCTGTGAACGTGTACGCTGATACAGCTGAAGTTAATGATGTGTCATGTGAGACGGGTAAAGGCGTTCTAAATGAATTAATGAATATAAAAGAGCAGCCAAAGTGGTTCACAGAGACTAATACAGAACCATATGGAATAAGAGGGTATGAACATACTATCAGTAGAAATTCAAGGTTGTTGGAACATATTAGCGATAACGGGAATCAGAAACGTACATTTAGATGGGAATTTAGTGAAGACATATACAATGGTAAATTTCATCAGAAAACAGAAGATGTAAGTATTAGTGGGGATTTTTCAGATTATTTTGTTGATGCTGTATCAGCTGATTTAGATGGAAACGGATATAATAATTATATTGTCTATGTTGGAGTAGCGAAAGATTCTGGTATGGTACGTGCATATGTATTAAATGCTGATACAAAGCAGGTAAGCAGTTTTTGTAATTTAGGTAAAGCAAAATGGATGCTATATGAGTCGAAATATGGAAATATAGATGAGACAGGATATCTTGC
>JAZUFJ010000119.1:0-1766 GCA_045640645.1 Lachnospiraceae bacterium | reverse complement strand
AGATTGTCTTCCTAAGACCGCTTGGCCTCCGACTTCATAATTTCTTGGCATGCCATGCTCCTTTGCCCATCTTCCATTTCCATCAAGTATTATCGCTACATGATTTGGCGTTCCCACTGTGATATATCCTCCTTATTTTTTCTGCGGTTATATCCTCGATTCATTTTAAAAGGGATGCCAGAATAAGCATCCCTTTTTAGCCTTAATAAACTATACAGTAAGGATATCCTTAGATTTTTCCTCAACTAATGTATCTACCTGTTTAATAAACTTATCCGTAAGCTTCTGTAATTCGTCTTCTAACTGCTTAATCTCGTCCTCTGAAACATCCTCAGCCTTAGCGAGCTTCTTAAAAGCATCATTTCCATCTCGACGAATATTTCTTATAGCAACCTTATCGGCTTCACCTTTTTTCTTTACTTCCTTAACGAGGTCTTTTCTTCTTTCCTCTGTAAGCTCTGGGAAAATAAGTCTTATAACCTGTCCATCGTTAGAAGGATTGATTCCTATATCTGACATAAGAATAGCTTTTTCGATTTCTTTGATCAGAGATTTCTCCCATGGCTGAATCTGAAGTATTCTTGGCTCTGGAATACTAATATTTCCAACCTGCTGAAGAGGTGTTGGAGTACCATAGTAATCTACTTTAATCTTATCAAGCACATGAGGATTGGCTCTTCCTGCACGTATTGTCTGAAACTCTGACTGAAGATGATCGATAGTCTTCTGCATCTTATCATTATATTCCTGTACTCTTGCGTTCATGTGTAACCCTCCCGGATATTTTATTATACTGTAACCTTTGTTCCGTTAAAGTTTCCTTTAACAGTATTTACTATACTATTTTCTTCATTTAAGCTGAAAACATACATAGGCATCTTATTTTCCATAGCCATAATAGAAGCTGTAAGGTCTACTACCTTAAGCTGCTTATCAATAACCTCCTGAATAGATACCTCATCATATCTTTTAGCATTAGGATTAATCTTTGGATCGTCATCATATACCCCATCAATAGCCTTTGCTAAAAGAATACCCTCTGCTTCAACCTCTATAGCTCTTAGCATTACTCCTGTGTCTGTAGAGAAGTATGGATGCCCTGTTCCACCTGCAAAAAATACTACCATGCCCTTAGCAAAATATTTGTTTGCTCTGTCCTTTGAAAAAAGCTTTGTAAAAGCTCCAATTTCAAATGGAGTGAGAATATTGGTCATCATTCCAACTGAGCGGAATATTTCAGATACATATATACAGTTCATAACTGTAGCAAGCATACCTATCTGATCGGCCTTTGTACGATCTATATTATTACTTGTACGGCCTCTCCAAAAATTACCGCCACCGATAACTATTCCTACCTCTATACCAGAATCTACAAGCTCCTTAACCTGAAGAGCCACCTTTCTTACTGTCTCCTCATCAAAGCCGGTTTTCTTTTCGCCTGCTAAGGCTTCTCCACTAAGTTTTAATAATATTCTTTTCATTATAATTATGCCTTTGCTTTCATAGAATCTTCACCGAAGAAGCTCATTGGGCTAACATCTGCATAGCACTGTGAGCAGAGACCTTCGATAACTGCACCATTATTTATCTGAATAGATTTTGACTTAATATTTCCCATGATAATAGCTGTGGCATCAAGAATAACTGGTCCCTGTACATCAATATCACCCTTAACAGCTCCTGCAATAACTGCAGATGTAGCAGTAATATTACCGATAATTACTGAACCAGCTCCGATCTTAACTGTACCTGTACTAGATACT
>JAZUFJ010000118.1:0-9063 GCA_045640645.1 Lachnospiraceae bacterium | reverse complement strand
TCGTTCTAACCAGTCTAACTGCTACAACCAGAGACCAATCGTATTCAAGGGTCAGAAGGTTGAAGCTGGTGAGGTTATCGCAGATGGTCCTTCAACAAGTCAGGGTGAGTTAGCCCTTGGTAAGAACCCACTTATCGGTTTTATGACTTGGGAAGGTTATAACTATGAGGATGCCGTTCTTCTTTCAGAGAGATTAGTAGAATATGATGTTTATACATCTGTTCATATTGAAGAGTACGAAGTAGAATCACGTGATACAAAGCTCGGACCAGAAGAGATTACTCGTGACGTTCCTGGCGTTGGTGATGATGCACTTAAGGATCTCGATGAGAGAGGTATCATCCGTATCGGTGCTGAAGTTCGTGCCGGTGATATCCTTGTTGGTAAGGTTACTCCAAAGGGAGAGACAGAGCTTACAGCAGAGGAAAGACTTCTTCGTGCAATCTTCGGTGAGAAGGCACGTGAGGTTCGTGATACATCACTTAAGGTTCCACACGGAGCTTACGGTATTGTTGTATCTGCAAAAGTATTTACAAGAGAAAATGGTGACGAATTATCTCCAGGAGTTAACCAGTCAGTTCGTATCTACATCGCTCAGAAGAGAAAGATCTCTGTTGGTGATAAGATGGCCGGACGTCATGGTAACAAGGGTGTAGTTTCCCGTGTACTTCCTGTAGAAGATATGCCATTCCTTCCAAATGGTCGTCCACTTGATATCGTTCTTAACCCACTCGGTGTTCCTTCACGTATGAACATCGGACAGGTCCTTGAGATTCATCTTTCTTTAGCTGCTAAAGCACTTGGATTTAACGTTTCTACTCCAGTCTTTGACGGAGCAAACGAGCTTGATATCATGGATACGTTGGATCTTGCTAATGACTATGTAAATATGGAATGGGATGAATTTGAAAAGAAGCATAAAGAAGAGCTTCTCCCAGAAGTATTTGAATATTTATCAGAAAATCGTGACCACAGAGAACTTTGGAAGGGTGTTCCTATCAGCCGTGATGGTAAGGTAAGACTTCGTGATGGACGTACAGGAGAGTACTTCGATAACCCTGTTACTATCGGACACATGCATTACCTGAAGCTCCACCACCTGGTAGATGATAAGATCCATGCACGTTCTACTGGTCCTTACTCACTGGTTACACAGCAGCCTCTCGGTGGTAAAGCACAGTTTGGTGGACAGCGTTTCGGTGAAATGGAAGTTTGGGCTCTTGAAGCATATGGTGCAGCTTATACACTTCAGGAAATCCTGACAGTTAAGTCTGACGACGTTATCGGTCGTGTTAAGACTTATGAGGCTATTATCAAGGGCGATAACATTCCAGATTCAGGAATACCTGAGTCATTCAAAGTATTACTTAAGGAACTTCAGTCACTTGGTTTGGATGTACGAGTACTTCGTGATGACAATACCGAGGTTGAGATCAGAGAAACTATCGATTATGGTGAGACAGATTTAAGATCAGTTATTGAAGGAGATTCTAAGAATTACCGTAATGATGAAGACTTTGGAAGAGGCGGATATACTACACAGGAATTTGATGAAAACGAAGACCTTGTAGACGTTGATGAAGAAGTAGAATACGACGAAAATGAATTTTCCGGTTTAGATGACGAAGATTCTTACGACGAGTAATAGTACCAGAGCAACTTTAGGTTATTCCAGTAGAAAAGGAGTGTAAGCATGCCAGAAATAAACAAAGATGGATACCAGCCAATGACTTTTGACGCTATCAAAATCGGCTTGGCATCTCCTGAAAAGATAAGAGAATGGTCACATGGCGAAGTTAAAAAGCCAGAGACTATAAACTACAGAACATTAAAGCCAGAAAAAGATGGTCTTTTCTGTGAAAGAATCTTTGGACCTAGCAAAGACTGGGAATGTCACTGTGGTAAATATAAAAAGATTCGTTATAAAGGTGTAATCTGCGACAGATGTGGAGTAGAGGTTACAAAGGCTAATGTCAGACGTGAACGTATGGGCCATATCGAGCTTGCAGCACCTGTATCACATATTTGGTATTTTAAAGGTATTCCTAGTAGAATGGGTCTTATTTTAGACCTTTCTCCTAGAACACTTGAAAAAGTATTATACTTTGCTAATTATATAGTTCTTGATCCAGGCGAGACAGATCTTAAATATAAGCAGGTTTTATCAGAGCGTGAATACCAGGATTATTCAGCTGACTGGGGCAACAAGTTCCGTGTTGGAATGGGTGCAGAAGCTATTAAAGAGCTTCTTTCATCTATTGATCTTGAGGAAGACGCTAAAGAGTTAAAGAGCCAGCTTAAGGATTCAACAGGACAGAAGAGAGCTAAGATTATTAAGAGACTTGAAGTAGTTGAAGCTTTCCGTTGTTCAGGAAATAAGCCAGAATGGATGATTATGGATGTAGTTCCTGTTATTCCACCAGATCTTCGTCCTATGGTTCAGCTTGATGGTGGCAGATTTGCTACATCAGACCTTAATGATTTATACAGACGTATTATCAACAGAAATAATCGTCTTAAGAGACTTCTTGAGCTTGGTGCTCCAGACATTATTGTACGTAATGAAAAGAGAATGCTTCAGGAAGCTGTAGATGCACTTATAGATAATGGACGTAGAGGAAGACCTGTTACAGGTCCTGGAAACAGAGCTCTTAAGTCATTATCAGATATGCTTAAGGGTAAATCAGGACGTTTCCGTCAGAACCTCTTGGGTAAGCGTGTTGACTATTCAGGACGTTCAGTTATCGTAGTAGGACCTGAACTTAAGATTTATCAGTGTGGTCTTCCAAAGGAAATGGCTATCGAGCTTTTTAAGCCTTTTGTTATGAAGGAGCTTGTAGCTAACGGAACATCACACAATATTAGAAATGCAAAGAAGATGGTAGAGCGTCTTCGTCCAGAGGTATGGGACGTGCTTGAAGACGTTATCAAAGAGCATCCTGTAATGCTTAACCGTGCTCCTACACTTCACAGACTTGGTATTCAGGCTTTCGAGCCTATACTTGTAGAAGGTAAGGCTATTAAGCTTCATCCTCTCGTATGTACAGCTTACAATGCTGACTTCGATGGTGACCAGATGGCTGTACATCTTCCTCTTTCAGTAGAAGCACAGGCAGAATGTAGATTCCTTTTGCTTTCACCTAACAACCTATTAAAGCCATCAGATGGTGGCCCTGTAGCAGTTCCTTCACAGGATATGGTTCTTGGTATTTATTAACTTACAATGGAAAGATATAAAGACCTTGCTCTTAATCCTACATTTAAGGGAGAATATGTTGCAGAGTACGAATCAGTTGATGAGGCTATAGCAGCTTACAATGAATATCAGTCAAAGAAGGCAGATGCTGAAAAGGCTGGTAAGAAGGTTGAAGGTTTAGCTCTTGAACGTGAGACTATCATCCGTGTTTGTCTTGACAAAGAGAGAAATCGTTATGCAGTATGTCAGTTTGTAGATATTCTTGGACGTTATTTCCATTCTATGGATCAGGCATTACTTGCATATGAAAATGGTATTATTACATTACATCAGAAGATAAATGTAAAGATTTCAAAGAAGAACGCAGAAGGCGAGCTTATTTCAGGAGTTATCTCTACTACTCTTGGACGTCTCATCTTCAATGAAATTCTTCCACAGGATCTTGGTTTTGTTAACCGTGAAGATCCAGATAATTTATTAAAGCTTGAAGTTGATTTCCATGTTGGTAAGAAGCAGTTAAAGCAGATCCTTGAAAAGGTTATTATCAATCACGGTGCAACTAAGACAGCTGAAGTACTTGATGATATCAAGGCTATGGGTTACAGATATTCAACAAGAGCAGCCATGACAGTTTCAATTTCTGATATGACTGTACCAGCTAAGAAGAAGGCTATGCTTCAGGAAGCACAGGATACTGTAGACCTTATTACACAGAACTATCGTCGTGGTCTTATAACAGAAGAAGAACGTTATCGTGGAGTTATCGAAACATGGAATGACATGGATAAGGAGCTTACACAGGTACTTCTTAATGGCCTTGACAAATACAATAATATTTACATGATGGCAGACTCTGGAGCCCGTGGTAGTAACCAGCAGATCAAGCAGCTTGCAGGTATGCGTGGTCTTATGGCTGATACAACAGGACGTACAATCGAGCTTCCTATCAAGTCAAACTTCCGTGAAGGTCTTGACGTTTTGGAATACTTTATGTCAGCTCATGGTGCTAGAAAAGGTCTTTCAGATACAGCCTTAAGAACAGCCGACTCTGGTTACCTTACACGTCGTCTTGTAGACGTATCACAGGAACTTATCATTCGTGAACAGGATTGTTGCGAAGGTAAGGACAAGGTTCCAGGAATGGTAGTAAAAGCCTTCATGGATGGTAAGGAAACAATTGAAAAGCTTGAAGATCGTATTACAGGCAGATATGCAAGCGAAGATATCGTAGATAAAGACGGTAATGTGATCGTTAAGAAGAATCATATGATCACACCAAAGCGTGTAAAGAAGGTAGTAGATGCCGGTATCGAAGAGGTAGCTATCCGTACTATTCTTACATGCCGTTGCCATAAGGGTATCTGTTCTAAGTGCTACGGTGCTAACATGGCTACTGGTGAAGGTGTACAGGTAGGTGAAGCAGTAGGTATTATAGCTGCACAGTCAATCGGTGAGCCTGGTACACAGCTTACTATGAGAACATTCCATACTGGTGGTGTTGCCGGTGACGATATCACACAGGGTCTTCCTAGAGTAGAGGAATTGTTCGAAGCTCGTAAGCCTAAGGGACTTGCTATTATATCTGAAATTGCTGGTCATGCAGTAATTAAGGATACAAAGAAGAAACGTGAAGTAGTAGTTACCAACGAAGAAACAGGTGAAATCAAGACATACCTTATTCCTTACGGTTCAAGACCAAAGATTACTCTTGATCCAGAAGGACAGATGATCGAAGCCGGTGATGAGCTTACAGATGGTAGCGTTAACCCACATGACATCTTAAAGATTAAGGGTGTTCGTGCAGTACAGGATTACATGATCCGTGAAGTACAGCGTGTATACCGTCTCCAGGGTGTTGAGATTAACGATAAGCATATCGAGGTTATCGTTCGTCAGATGCTTAAGAAGGTACGTATTGAGACAAATGGTGATTCAGAGTTCTTACCAGGTACACTTGTTGATACATTAGAGCTTGACGATATTAATGAACAGCTTGAAGCAGAAGGAAAAGAAGTAGCAGAAGGAAAGCAGATTATGCTTGGTATTACAAAGGCCTCTCTTGCTACATCATCATTCCTTTCAGCAGCATCTTTCCAGGAGACAACAAAGGTTCTTACTGAAGCAGCTATTAAGGGTAAGGTAGATCCACTTATTGGTCTTAAGGAAAATGTAATTATTGGTAAGCTTATACCAGCAGGTACTGGTATGAAACGTTATCGTAACGTTAAGCTGGATACATCATCTACAGATGTATTAGAAATAAATGATGCAGTTTTAGATGACGAAATTATTGATGATTCAGAAGATGAAGTAATCGATGAGAGCATAGAAGAAACTGCAGATGTTGAATAATAAAATAGAAAAGCTCCCACAATAGTGGGAGCTTTTCAAGATAAGTGAAATATTATCATATTATATTAGTTCAATTTACGAGACAGCATATCCGGATTAGTAGCATAGGTTAGAGCTGTCTTCTTTGTAATTATTCCCTGTTTGCAAAGATTAAAAAGGCTTGTATCCATCGATACCATATCATTAGCAGCGCTTGAAGCTATCATACCGTCTATCTGATGTACCTTAGATTCTCTAATCATATTTCTAATGGCAGGAGTTAAAGTCATGATTTCAAAGGCTGGTATCATTTTTCCATCTACTGTTGGAACAAGCTGCTGCGATACAACTGCCTGTAATACCATAGAAAGCTGAATGGCTATCTGATGCTGCTGGCTAGGTGGAAAGGCATCAATGATTCGGTCGATAGTATTTGAAGCTCCTATAGTATGCAGTGTAGACAAAATAAGATGACCGGTTTCAGCTGCTGTCATGGCTACATTTATGGTTTCATGATCACGCATTTCTCCTAAAAGGATAACGTCAGGGCTCTGTCTTAGTGAGGCTCTTAATGCAGTAAGATATGTTTCTGTATCTGTTACAATTTCTCGCTGGCTAACGATACTCATCTTATGCATATGAAGGTATTCCAAAGGATCCTCAAGTGTAATAATATGAGATTCTCTAGTAGAATTAATATGGACAATCATTCATGCAAGAGTAGTAGATTTTCCGCTTCCGGCAGGTCCGGTTATAAGCACAAGACCTTTCTTCTTATCAGCAAAGCTAATAATATCATCTGGAATATTTCTGCTCTTAGGATCAGGGATAGAGAAAGTAATAATACGTATTACAGCTGAGAGAGATCCACGCTGTTTAAAAGCATTTATTCTGAAACGGGCAACGCCTTTAAGAGCAAAGGAAAAATCATCATCTCCACATTTTCTTAATCGTTCCATGTTTCTGTTCTGGGCTAGAGCATAGATTTCTGTTATAAATTCGTCAGTATCAGCTGGCATAAGTTTATCTGTAGAAACCTTGAACATCTGTCCATGTGATTTGTATGTCAATGGAAGACCAGCAATTATAAAAACATCTGATGCTTCATTTTCTGTAATGGTTTTAAGAGTATCAACTATAGACATATTACCCTCCTGTGTTTATTCAAAAAATAATTAGTCAAATTCCATAAGCTGTTTATTCTGATTATCAAATTCTTCTGTAAGAGACTGGCTAAAATCTTGATTAGTTACAGTTTTCCATTCATTAATAGAGAATAAAGAGTAATCAGGTGCCTCTGGATATTCTGCAAGCAGCTTTATACTAAGATCATGCATATTATTTATTGGTATACTATAAGATAAATAAATCCTATCGTTTTCATTGCTTACTATAACCATATCATTATCGCTAAACAATTCATCTATTGAATCAAAATAAGTATCTTTATCAATATTTGAAGCATATAGCTTAGAAAGAAGACCTTCTATATTTGCCAGATAAAGCTCTGCTTTGCTGTTTGCTTCGTAATATTTTGTAGTTCTTTCTGCTGTTTGTAGGCTAAGCTTGTAATCTGAATTGGCGCTTAAAAAGGAAAGCGCAGCAAAGCATACAAGGCAAAGAAGAACAAATATTACTAATATTGAGGAAGAACCAACGTTCATCCCAGAGGAAAATTTTTTCTTCATATATTTCTACCAATCTGTGAATTTACAAATTTTAGCTTAAATGCTTATATCATATAACAACTAAAAACTGTTTTAATATCAACCCTGTGGTGCATTCATATATTTAGTTGCTTTAAGAGAATATATCTCCGAAAAATCCTTTAATCGAACTATTCTTATATTAATATTTTGAATAGCTCCGTTAGGAGAGCAGGTTACATCACATGCATATTTAACATCAGCATTGTCGTAATCACATGCTGTGAAATTACTATCGTAGAATATTTCAAAAAAGCTTTCATCACCTTCGATAGCATAGGGAAAAACCTGGGATATGCTATAAATATCTCCATCACTGCCACGCATTACCTCTGCCACACTTTGGGATATCATAACTGCATTATTAAGTTCTTTAGTTTTTTCGCTTAATATATGGGCTTTTACAAAAAACTGTAAACATATTGCGCTGGCTAGGGAAAAGAACAAAAGCGCAATTATAAGCTCCATAAGGAATAAAGCTGTACGAGACTTGGCATATTTATTCATTATTTACTCCATGTCTATAATAAGTATTAATTATATCAGTGCTTATGTACTGCAACGGATACATAAAAGTCAACAGAATCATCATCTGTATCTGTTATAACAAAATGGTATAAAGATGGGTTTGCTTCCTCAGCAAAAAAGCTTTTAATCGCTATAAGCTTCTGACCATTGTCTAAATTAAGCTCTGTGCCATCTTTTACTGTATACTCCTTTAGATAACCATCATGTGAAAACAAATATGTATTATAGTTATTGCCGGAAACCTCCTGTTTAAGTACTAGAACGGGTTGATTGTCCGTAATCTCTATATCTATACATCCTATAGCATCATGCTGTCTTATTTTTTCAGTAACGTAGGATAAAGAAGTTCTGGCGGTATAGTTTTTTTGCATGTCGTTGACTATACTTCTATATATTCTGGCTCCAAAAAGTACAATAAAAAGAGCAGATATAAGAAAGGCGCAAAATAGAGCTAACAGGAAAAGAACATCTACCACAGATTTTTCACGTTTTTTAAAGTTCATGCTTTCTGTTCCTTTCTATTCTTTTTTGCTCTTATCTATAATCTGAAAGGTAGGCATAATATTTGAACCAAAAATATCATAGTTTACTATGTATTTATTATGGTCAAATGTTAGCCCGTAATTCTCTTCCATGTATTGCAATGAAGGTGGGTAAATACCCTCAACAGCATAGCAGTGTACTATATCTCTTTCTATTGCATCACTAAGAATCTGTTTATCATCATTTATCGAACTGTTAGACAAAGAAGAAATTCCGTACATGAATAACAGAATAATGATTAAAAAAAACAATATAGAGAAATTAGTAGACTGAAATATTCTTTTTTTGTAATTAATCTGATTAAACCTATTCAAATCAGTCCTCCAAATTATACTTTAACCTATGCTTGACATTATACCCATAAGTGGCACCATTACAGACAGAAGAATCATACATACTACTATAGATAGAATAATAACAAGGGTAGGCTCCAAAATAGTAATAAGATTATTGATACGGCTGTCTACCTCTTCTTCGTAGCTGTCTGCTATCTTTTCTAATACCTTGTCTACAGATCCGGTTCTATATCCAATAGTAATCATTCTTGAATACATGTTTGAAAAAATGCCTGCTTTTACCAAGCCTTCAGAAAAAGACTCTCCATTGTACATCATTTCACGACATTTCTTGATTTTTTCTTCCATAGCGTGATTGTCCACAAGACGTTCTACCATTTCCAGGCTTTGATCAGTATCAAGCCCTGCGCTCATTGTAAGAGCCATTCCGCTGGCAAAACGTCCAGATGCTATCTTTTCGTAA
>JAZUFJ010000117.1:0-6962 GCA_045640645.1 Lachnospiraceae bacterium | reverse complement strand
TTTTTATGAACGAAGTGATGTCTTTTGAAGAATGCTATAATACATATTATTCTAAGGTGTATTACCATGTACGCCAGCATGTAAATAATGACCAGGATGCAGAAGATCTTGTGGATGTGATTTTTATGGCAGCATACAAGCATTATGATAATTACGATCCAGATAAGGCGCAGCTTTCTACATGGTTGTTCTGTATAGCTAATAATAGACTTAAGAATTATTATAGAGATAAAAAAGATCCAAACGAATCACTAGATGAAATGTTTGATACTGTTGAGATAGCTATAGAGGGAGAAATCGAGCACGCAGCAGAGCTGGAGGAGCTTAGGGAGGTATTAGCTAAGACTCTTAAGGAAGAGCTTAATGAGCGTGAACGTACTATAGTAATAAAAAGCTATTTTGAGAATAAGGATTCCAACGAAATAGCTGAAGAGATGGACCTCACGGCAGCAAATGTAAGGAAGATACTATCCAGAACCCTAAAGAAATTAAAACCATTTTTAGAAGGTTACTATGATTAGAGGAAGCTATGAAATATAACAGAAAAGTAGTGGGCGATGCTATCATTATAAGTGATGAGTCCGGAAGAGAAGTTTTGAAAATAAATGAAAAGCCTTCGGAACATAGTATGGAATATACTGTGGAGGGTGAGCTTAATAATGACATAGCATATGAGCTTGAGGATGAGCTTATAGCTGGAATATCCGTGCGGAAGAAATTAGATATTGATATGAGAGAGCTTACTTACATAGCAAGCTCTGGGCTAAGGAGCCTGCTAAAAGTTCAGCATATGATAGATGAACGAACTGGATATGAGATGATTCTTCGCGGTGTAAACCCTTTGGTTAAAGACATAATGAAGAAGAATGGTTTCTTTGATTTATTTAAAATTGAAGAATAATCAGGAGATGCAAGAATGAAAAAATGTAATGCGGTTCCCTATGAAGGAAACGAGCCTTATATATTTGTGAGCTATAGTCACAATGATAGTGGAATGGTATATCCGGTAATAGAATATCTGGCAAAAGCAGGATACAGAATATGGTATGACAATGGGATCCATCCTGGCACAGAATGGCCTGAAGTGATAGCTGATCATTTAGAAGGATGCACTATATTTTTACCTTTTATTTCCTCGAGATCTTTATCCAGTCATAATTGCAAAAATGAATTTAATTATGCGTTTATGGAAAATAAACCTGCTTTATCGGTTGTATTAGAATCGGTTGAGATGTCAAATGTCATGAAGATGCAGATGGCAACGGTTCAAGGGATTTTGAGATATGAATATGAAGACTGGACATCTTTTATAAAAAGATTTGATGAGGCAGATATTTTAGATATATGCAAGGGAAAGCCTGATCCAGATATTGTTATATCTGATGAGATCCCTTATGAAGATAAGAAAAAGGTACAGCAAAAGGATAGAATAAAGTGGTTCGATGTTAAGACAGACACTGATATTAATATAGAAGCTGATACCGATGATGACGAAGATGAAGTAACCATAATGCAGGAGGATGATGACCTTACTGTGGAGGCCAGACCCTGTTATATACTTATACGAGATAACACAAATGAGAAAATAAAAATTGACCACAGTGATTATGTTATCGGAAGAGCTAGTAAAAATACATCAGCAGATTATAGTGTGAAGGATCCTAATAAAATGGTTAGCCGTAACCATATGAGCTTTGTTATCAAGGATAATGTTTTGTATGTTAGAGATAATGGGACTACTAATGGAACCTTTGTTAACGGCAAACAGATAGCGGAGAATGTCGAAGTAGAGCTAAAGATTGATGATGTGGTTACTATGGCATACGATGAGTTTACGTTTAGAGTATCAAAATAATCAAAATAGAAAGCTTGGTATATGTCACATTTTTCAGATATAGGTGTATATAGCTATAAAAAAGAAAGCGGGATTATATATGAATATAGCTGTAGCATATTATTCGTCACAGGGCGGACGTAAAAATAATGAGGACTATGTGATAATAAGGCAGAGGAATACTTCTGTAGTGGCAGTTGTCTGTGATGGACTAGGAGGACATGAAAATGGAGAGGTAGCCTCCAAAATAGCCGCTAACACTTTGATAGAATTATGCGAGAAGGAAAGCCTGTCCCCTTCAAATATGCAGAGAGCCTTTGAGAGAGCAAACGAGCAGGTATATATTAATTCTAAGTACTCCAATATGCGGACTACAGCGGCAATGCTATGGATAGACGGTGAAGATGCTATAATAGGCAACATTGGTGATACAAGAATCTACCAGATACGTGGTGGACAAATAATATCACAGAGTCGAGATCATAGTATTTCTTATCTTGATTATTTGCAGGGTAATATATCATACGATGAGATAAGAAAATCAAAAGATCGAAATAAGCTTACAAGATCGCTTGGTTGTGATGATGATATAAAAGTAGATATATCAGTTATAAATGTTCTTCCAGGAGATACATTTATAATATGTACAGATGGTTTTTGGGAATATATTTACGAGGAAGAAATGCTGGCTCTAATAGATAATTTTAATGAAGCTACAGATCTTCTTGAACAGATGAAAAATCGAGTCATTAAAAATAGTATGGATAAAGGTGATAACCATACAGCGGCAGTTATCACTATAAGCTAGGAGGGTAAAATGATAATAGATTTTGAAGATAAGAAAACAGATAAATTACTTAAAGAGGTAGCTGAGCTGCAAAAGTTCGAGGCTATACCGGATTCACTTACAGAATTGGTAGATTCCGAAGAAGGAGAGCTGGATCTTGATTCTATGGATATGGTAACTGCAGCTGGTTTCAGACCGGCACCTAATTATGCCAAGTTTTTGGAAAAGCTTAATAAGGATAAATAATAACGAAAGCTTATAAGTTATTTAATAACAAGAAGAACCTGCCTTTTGGCAGGTTCTTTTTGTTATTATCGCAGAGCCACACATATGAAATTTGCCCTAACAGGCGTGCGTTTCGCGGGCGAGTATGAGGGAATAAATTCCCACCTACTCGATTATAGTTGAAAGCCAGATTAACCCATGATTACTTCTACAGTATATTCTGTCTTACCCTTTTCATAAGGTATTACGCAGCCATCAATTGTCTTGCCGTCAACTATCATCTGCTTAATTCCCTTTTCAACATTTTCAGGATTCTTTACAGTAATATTATAAGTGCCCTCTCTATACTGTCTTGTGAGCTGGAAATCTCCAAAGCCTTTTGGTACACAAGGATTAATAGAAAGTCCGTTAAGAGTAGGATATACTCCAAGGATGTACTGAGATACGTTTACAAAGGTCCATGCAGCAGTGCCGGTTAACCAGCTGTTCTTAGCCTCGCCATGATATTTTGCATCTCTTCCAGCAACCATCTGAGAATATACATAAGGTTCTGTACGATGTATTTCACTGAACTCTTCAACATAAGCTGGACATGTCTTCTGATATATTTCAAAAGCACGATCGCCTCGGCCAATAACAGTTTCTGCTATAGATACCCAAGGATTGTTATGGCAGAAAATGCCGGCATTCTCTTTGTATCCAGGTGGATATGAGCTTACTTCTCCAAGCTCGAGATGATATTTAGTATAAGCTGGCTGAAGTATCATTACGCCGTATTTTGTATCAAGTCTTTCTTTTACAGAATTAAGAGCTTTTTCAGCAAGGCCTTCTTCTACACCAATACCTGCGAGAGAACAGAAGCCTTGTGGCTCGATAAAGATCTGGCCTTCTTCACATTCTTTAGATCCTACTTTGTTGCCATATGCATCGTAGGCTCTTACAAACCATTCGCCATCCCAACCTGCATCGAGAACTGCTTTATACATTTCATCTACTTCTTTAAGTGCACGAGCTGCTTCATCATCTTTTCCGATAAGCTTACAAAGATCAGCATATTCTTTTCCGTATTTTACAAACATACCTGCGATAAATACAGATTCTGCTACAGGTCCTTCACTTGGACCGAAGGTCTGGAAAGATTCGCCTGGATGCTCTGAGAAACAGTTAAGGTTAAGACAGTCATTCCAGTCAGCACGTCCGATAAGCGGAAGCTTATGAGGTCCTTTATGGTTAACAATGTAATCAAATGAACGGGTAAGGTGATTAAAAAGTGGAGTAGCCTTGCTTTCGTCATTATCAAAAGGAGTCATAATATCAAGAATAGATGTATCACCAGTCTCACGTATATATGCACTTGTTCCGGCAATGAGCCATAATGGATCATCATTAAAACCGCTACCTATGTCTGAATTACCCTTCTTTGTAAGTGGCTGATACTGTTGATATGCGCTACCATCTTCAAACTGGGTAGAAGCGATATCAATAATTCTTTCTTTAGCACGGTCTGGGATAAGATGTACAAAGCCTAAAAGATCCTGGCATGAATCTCTGAAGCCCATTCCTCGACCGATACCTGACTCGTAATATGAAGCTGAACGAGACATATTAAAGGTAACCATACACTGATACTGGTTCCAAATATTAACCATACGGTCAACCTTGTCATTTGATGATTTAACTGTATATTTAGCAAGCAATGATTTCCAGTATGTTTTAAGCTCTGTAAAGGCTTTTTCAACATCTGCATCAGTCTGATAGCGGGCAAGAAGCTCGTTAGCAGGTTTTTTATTAATGATTCCAGCAGATTCCCATTTGTCATCATCAGGGTTCTCAACGTATGCTAATACATATACTAAAGATTTTTCTTCGCCTGGAGCAAGAGTGATATCTATTTGCTGAGAAGCTATAGGAGCCCAACCACTTGCCATAGAATTTGTAGCTTTTCCTTCTTCTACAACGATAGGTTTATCTGCACCTCTGTATTCTCCAAGGAAAGTATCACGTATTGTATCAAAGCCATTGATAGGTGAATTTACAGAAAAGACTGCATAATGATTACGACGTTCTCTGTATTCTGTCTTATGATAGATTGTAGAGCCTATAACTTCAACTTCACCAATACTATAGTTTCTCTGGAAATTTGTCATATCATCCATGGCATTCCATAAACAGAACTCTACATATGAGAAGAGTGAAATCGTTTTCGCTTGATCAGTAGTATTTTTTACAACTACTTTATTTATTTCACAAGTGTCATTCATAGGTACGAAAGCAAGACAGCTTGCCTCAATACCGTTCTTTTTTGAAGTGAACTTGCTGTAACCAAGACCATGACGGCATTCATATTCGTCAAGCTCTGTTTTTGTAGGTTGCCAGCCTATATTCCAAATGGTATCGCCATCTTTAATATAGTAATATTTTCCGTTAGAATCTCCAGGAACGCAGTTATAACGATATCTGGTAAGTCTTAAAAGCTTAGCATCCTTGTAAAAGGAATATCCACCAGCTGTGTTGGAAATAAGTGAAAAGAAATCATTACATCCAAGGTAATTAATCCAAGGCAATGGTGTTTTTGGTGTGGTGATGACGTATTCAGCGTTAGCATCATCAAAAAATCCATATTTCATAGTCTCTTTCTCCCGTTCTTTATTTTTTAAGAAGGTTTATTGGTAACTGGGTTTAAGTAAACGATTAAGTTAAAACGTAGACTTTCCCCTTCTGACGTAAAGTATACATGATAATTTTTACTAAATCAAGAGAACCATTTGAAAATAAGACGGAAATATAGTCACTTTTTGATAAATATTTGGAAAAAATTTACATAAAAATCAAAATACACCTTGAAAACATGCAGAAAAATGCATATACTAAAACTACGAAAACGTTTGAAATATTAAAAATATCAAAAATGTGCCAATATTCATGATGTATTTGGGGATATAGAATATTGAAGCTTGTAAACATACCAAAACGTTTAAGAAAAAGTATTAGAAAGGAAGGTATTCCATAGTGGTTTCCATGAAGGATATTGCTACGGCGTGTGGAGTTTCTGTCGCTACAGTCAGCAAAGCTCTTAATGATCATAGTGATATTGGATATGAAACAAAAAAGAATATAAAACAGACTGCTAAAGAAATGGGATATTTTCCAAATTCTTCAGCCCGTGCTCTGAAAACCAATCGTACCTATAATATAGGTGTACTTTTTGTCGACGAAGCTCAAAGTGGTTTGACTCATGACTATTTTTCTTCTGTTCTTGACAGTTTTAAGCGTTATGCAGAAAAAAATGGCTATGATATTACGTTTATTAATGCTCAGGTCAGAAAGGGAATGTCATATTTAGAGCATAGTATGTATCGAGGCGTTGATGGTGTTGTAATAGCGTGTGTAGACTTTTATGATACGGATGTAGTAGAGCTTATACATTCAAAAGTTCCGGTTGTTACCGTTGACCACGTTTTTGATTACAGAATAGCTGTAGCCTCTGATAACATAAAGGGTATGGAAGATCTTATTGATTATGTATATGATTTAGGACATAGAAAAATAGCCTATATACATGGTGATGATACCTCAGTTACGCAGAATCGTATGGGAAGTTTCTATAGAAGACTTGAGCAGAAGGGGATA
Organism: Lachnospiraceae bacterium; assembly: GCA_045640645.1. Classification (GTDB taxonomy): domain Bacteria; phylum Bacillota; class Clostridia; order Lachnospirales; family Lachnospiraceae; genus JAZUFJ01. The sequence continues at coordinate 486 of JAZUFJ010000117.1, read as the reverse complement.
GCTGTTCCGGATGAATATGTTGTTGAAAGCGCATATCGTAATCCTCAGATGGCAGCTGAATGTACAAAAAAGCTTTTAGAGCTCAAGGATGCCCCAACCTGTATTCTTTATCCGGATGATTACTCATGTATAGGCGGTATTAATGCCATAAAAGAGAAAGGTTTGAGGATTCCGGAGGATATATCGGTAGCGGGATATGATGGAATATATGTTTCACAGATTATCGAACCAAAACTTACTACTATTAGACAGAACACTACGGAAATAGGCCGTATTGCCGCTGAACGGCTTATACAGCTTATAGAAAATCCCAAAACAACTTTAATAGAAAAAATAGTTATACCTGGAAAGCTGCTTTCTGGCGGATCAGTAGGAAAGATATCGGGCTAGGTTGGATGCCAGATATTTAAAAGGCTTGGACATTAGGATTGAAATGTTAATATAATGGATTATTTTGTGATTGACACATATTAAAATGCGCATATC
>JAZUFJ010000116.1:0-1800 GCA_045640645.1 Lachnospiraceae bacterium | reverse complement strand
GATAGCAAACTGTTCTTTTGTTTCAAGCTTTGTTCTACCTGAACCGATGATATCAAAACCACCTGTGTTTCTGTATGCATCAATAAATGCATCATCAAATTCAACATAATCGTTCTTAAGAAGTCCATCTGGGCCACCCTTGAAACCTAAAAGAACGTTATCTTTATTTGTAGCTTTAAGAGCATCATAAAGACCGCTGATAACGTTGTGTCCACCAGGAGCCTGTCCACCTGAAAGGATAACACCTACAACCTGCTTCTTAGCAGCTGATGTATTCTGACCTTTTTCGAATGTGATCTCCTTTTTACCATATGTATTAGGGAAAAGAGCTTTGATCTTATCCTGATCTGCTACACTCTGAGTATCATTTCCTTCCTTAACACAAATTTCTGCGATACCATTTCTGAGCATACCCGGAAGTTTTGGGCTATACTCATATCTTGCCTTCTGAAGAGGTGAAAGATTCATAATATAACACTCCTTTTCTTTAATAATTATATTTTATTTCATATAGGATAGAGTCTAAATCATTTTTGTTAAAAAGTAAACAATATTTAAGAATTTGAAAGCATTTTAGACAGCTCAGTTTTATATTAAGCTTATTAATTTACTCCTAAAAGCTGCCTGAGACATTCCATTTACGTTCTTAATGATTGATATTCCCAGCTCTGCCGCTCTCATCTCGAACTGATTAGTTTTAGCTACGCTTCTCGAATAAAAACCTCTCGCATCACGTATTGTTAATTCATTGGTTATTAGTATCTTTTTTACATATTTCGACCCAAATTCATTTGCAACAGAATTAAATTTATATAATTCATCTACTGAAACAGCGCCATTTTTACATGAAATAAATACAGGAATAATCTTTTTCATAAGGATTACATCGATTTCATTTGTGGTCATGGTCGTATCATCCCCATCCCAATCGATATACACGCCTGTTTCAACGCTGTTAAATACTCTGTTTCCTGCTCCGTCAACACTACTATAAGCGGTTAGCCCTGTATATAGTTCAAGAACAGTTCCAGCTTTTCCAAGAATACGCTTTACATCATCATTAATATAATCAAAGCTTACAGACTCTGGTAAAACTGATAAATTGGTAATCAATCCAGCATCTCTTAATTTTATAGTAATATTTTTTACACAGCTCATCTGGCTGGCATTTTCATTTTGATATACGCAATGCAAGGATGGATCGCCATTAAAATGAGCGATCCCGCTTAGAGCGGTGTTCCATTTTTTTGTGTCAGCTTTATTGATATTCCATGCCTTCTTGATGTAATTTCTTATTGTTATATCAGAAAAATCCCATTTATGAGTACCACCAGCAATATAATCATCATAGAAGACTTCGCCACCCTGAAGCCAAACATTTTCTCTAACAGATATTTTAGCCTCATCTATATCTATTACTTTTCCATCAGAGTCTATATCCTCTACTTCCTGGTTAACAATATTAAACTGATGAATATACGCATTACTATACTTATGTCTCTCTAGGATACATCCTATAGCTATTAACGCCAGCTCTCCACCGCCAGTCACATCAAAATGGCATTCTTCATTCTCTTTTATTATAACCTCAAGAATATCTATAATTTTGTTAAGCTCATAATCCGGAATAGTTTTTCTCTCTGCCTTTGTATTTCCATCGCTTTTCTTATTAATAAACTTTTCGAGCTTTTCAAATCTTTCTTCAGTCAGCTCTCTTTCTGTACCAATAATTACAACCTTTTCCGGCTGTTCCTTACATGCAAGATATGTTGCAACATTTTCTGCCTGTGACGGATCATA
>JAZUFJ010000115.1:0-7697 GCA_045640645.1 Lachnospiraceae bacterium | reverse complement strand
ACCAGCATCGAAACCAGCTGCTAGGATAGACTTTCCAGCCTCAACACCTAGAACGTTTAGGTTCTCGTTTGCAGATAGGATACCTTCTGCAGCAACCTGGTTTGAACCGAACATACCAATTGTGTCTGCCTTGTTCATGATAACTGAAGCCTCTGTAGCACATAGCTCAACTGTTGTCTGAGCTGGAACTGCAACTTCGATGATGATATCAGCTGAAGCTTCGTCGCCCTTGTCTGAACATCCGTTTACATAGTAATCATTACCAATAACAGCAACCTTCTTGCCATCTGCTGTAGCAAGTTCGATAACCTTATCGATGAATCCAAGACCACGGCTTGTGATAGATTCTGATGTAGCTTCCTGGTTAACTTCACCAATTCTTACAGGAGCTGTAGCGTTAGCGATCTTATCTGCAAGAGCTGGGTAAAGGTTTTCAGCTGCTGTAGCACCTGCTGCATAGTTGTCAGTAGCTACTGTAGAAACAACTGAACCTGCTGGAGCGTTAGGAATACCTGAGTCGAAACATACTACAGGGATACCTGCATCCATAGCTGCCTGAAGAGAGTCAAGACATGCATCCTGGTCACAAGCTGCAAGACCGATTCCATTAGGAGCTGCGTTGATAGCATTGTTAAGCATGTTAACCTGATCAGCGATATCTGATTCAGCGTTAGGACCTGTACAGTTAACTGTTACGCCAAGTTCTTTAGCCTTCTGGTCAACACCTGTAACAGCTGCCTGCCAGTATGATGACTGGTAGCTCTTAACGATAACTTCGAAAGTTAAATCACCTGCTGGAGCTGCTGCCTCAGCTGCTGGAGCTGCTGCGTCTGCTGCAGGAGCTGCTGCTGGAGCTGCTGCTGGAGCTGCACATCCTACTAATGATGCGATCATAGTAGCGCTTAATAATACTGCAAATACTTTTTTCTTCATAACTAGAAATTCCTCCTTCAAAGAAATTAAATTATATTCTATAAAGCCTGTTGGCTCTATATTCGTGTGTAAAATGTAATACTATTATACATTTATATTGTAGCATTTTCTACTATATTCAATATGAAATTTTCAACAAATTTTTAAGTAAAATATTATCAGATTTTTTCTTCGTTTTTCTTCTTAATAATATCTACCATAACAGCGCCTATAAGTACGAGACCTGTGATGATCTGCTGCCAGTTTGCCTGTAATCCGATATATGGAAGACCAGTCTTTAACAAACAGATAACAAATACACCGATAAGAGATCCTTCTCCGCTACCTGCACCACCTGATGCTGATACACCACCGATGATGGCACCACCGATAGCTTCAAGCTCGAAGCCTGCTCCTGTACCTGGCTGAACAGTTGAGAAAACAGCTGAATAAGCGATAGCTGCAAGACCTGCAAATACGCCAGAGATTACATAAGCCATTGTATGGTAAAACTTAACGTTAACACCTGATAAAATAGTTGCTTCTTTGTTTGATCCGATAGCTATTGTATAACGTCCCATTTTTGTATGCTTTAATACAAAAGCCATAATAAGTACGAGAATCAATACCCAAAGGAAACCAAGTGGAATCTTCTTTCCGGCTGCAGTTATCTTAAAGATACTTCTGAACCAGCTTCCTGGTGTTCCTGTTGTAGGCCATGAAATACCATAACCGCCTGAGAAAATTGATCCAAGACCACGAGTGATCATACATGTACAAAGAGTAGCAAGGAATGGTGGAAGGTTCATCACTGAAACCAAAAGACCATTTAATAAACCGATAATTGCACCAACAAGTACTGATACCAACATACCAAGACCTACTGGCCATCCCTTATGTACTATAAGATATCCACCTGTTAAAGAATAACAGATAAGACCTGTACCAATTGAAAGGTCTACACCTCCTGTTATAAGAGGGAAGGTAACACCGATAGCCATCAGTGCAATATAGTATGAGTAGTCAAGAATACTCATCATTGTAGTATATTTACGGAAGTCAGGACTTACGATACTAAAGAATGCAAGTAAGGCAATAACAACAAGTAATACGATAAATTTCTGACCACCCAATTTTGCAATTAGTGATTTGTTGTTTTTCATTCTCTCTTCCTCCTAACCTATCTCTCGTGTTGCCAGATTCATAATAGCTTCCTGAGAAGCGTCCTCTATACGAATCTCACCAGTTTTCTTACCTTCGCACATAACAACTACTCTGTCGCTCATACGAAGAATTTCAGTCATTTCAGAAGAAATCATAATGATTGACTTACCTTCAGCTGCAAGCATGTTCATAAGCTTGTAAATTTCATTCTTAGCTCCTACGTCAATACCTCTTGTAGGTTCGTCGAAAATAAGAATATCACAATCTCTAACAAGCCACTTGGCAACTACTACCTTCTGCTGGGTAGCACCTGATAAGTTAACTACCAGCTGATCTATGCTTGGAGTCTTAGTAGCAAGGGAATCTACATATTTCTGTGTTACCTCATCTTCTGCCTTCTTATCAATAAACATACCCTTCATATACTTTTCAAGGGTAGCCATTGTAGTATTTTCTGCTACTGTCTTCTGTACTACGATACCGAAACGCCTTCTATCCTCTGAAAGATATCCGATACCATGCTTAACAGCATCTTCAGGAGAATTGATTTCAACCTTTTCACCGTTGATATAAATATCTCCACTTTCCTTAGGGTCTGCACCAAATATTGCTCTGGCTGTTTCAGTACGTCCTGCACCCATAAGTCCACTGAAACCAAGGATTTCACCTTTATGAAGCTCGAAGCTTACATCCTGTACCATTCTTCCGGCATTAAGATGTTCTACCTTAAGTACTACCGGAGCGTCCTCTGCTACTGCACTTTCCTGCTTAGGATCTTCATAGATTACACGACCTACCATCATGTTGATGATATCGTTCTTAGTACAATCAGCAGTAATAAGTGTTCCAACATATCCACCATCTCGCATTACTGTTACTCTGTCAGTAATCTTACGAATTTCATCCATACGATGTGAGATATATACTATACCGAGCTGTTTTTCTCTAAGATCATTTATTATCTTGAAAAGATCTTCTATTTCTGCCTCAGTAAGAGCAGCTGAAGGCTCGTCAAAAACGATTACCTTTGCATCATGTGATATAGCCTTTGCAATTTCACACATCTGCTGCTTACCTACTGTAAGGTTACTCATTGTTTCTTCCGGATCGATATCGATATTAAGCATATTGAACAGAGCTCTTGAATCCTCTATCATCTTCTTGTCATCAATACCGAAACCTTTTTTAGGCTCTCTACCTATAAAAATATTCTGTGCTACTGTCAGATGTCCTAACATGTTAAGCTCCTGATGCACTATGATTACACCTGCGTCCTGAGCCTCTCTGGCATTGTGGAATTCAATCTCATTACCTTCATAGATAATTGATCCTGAATCCTTTTTATATATACCGGTAAGAACCTTCATAAGAGTTGATTTACCAGCACCGTTTTCACCCATAAGTGCGTGTACTTCGCCTTTTCTTACTTCAAAATTAACATGGTCTAAAGCGTGTACACCGGGAAACGATTTATCTATTTCTTTCATTTCTAGGATTACTTCGTTCATGTTTCCTTCACCTTTCTTATTTCTCGCAATTACTAATCACTATTAGTTCTTTCTACGTCTTGCAACTACGTCAGCATATACCGCTACGATAACGATAAGTCCTGTAATGATAAGCTGATAGTCTTTTGTAAAGTGAAGTGCCAGGATACCTTCCTGAAGCAGTGCTATGATAAGAACACCTATAACAGTTCCGCCGATAGATGCCAGACCACCTGCCATGGAAGTACCACCCATTACACAACCTGCGATAGCTTCATTGTTATACTGATCACCATAACCTGGCTGAACAGTTGTATATGCTGCTACGAAGAATATAGCTGCAATACCTACCAATGTTCCGCAGATTACATATGAAAGCATTTCCCACTTTTTAACGTTTACACCTGAAAGTCTTACTGCTTCTTTATTAGAGCCAAGACTTTGTATATAACGTCCAGCCATTGTTTTATTCAATATAATTGAACAAATCACTGCAAATCCAAGGAAAATCACAAGACCAACCGGGAAGTTTCCAACCTTTACAAGATTACGGAACCAGCCCTGTTCTGAAGCTCCCTGTGGCCAGCTTACAGACTGTGTCTTTGTAAATACTGAAGCAACACCCTTTGCAATATTCATACTTGCCATTGATACGATAAATGGTGGAACCGTCCAGTATGATACGAGGTATCCATTAAATGTACCAAATAAGAAGCCTACAAAAATACTGATGATCAAACATACGATAACCGGCATGTTATAAGATGTTAAACAATAACCAGCTACCAATGCTGAACAGAACATTACAGGTCCGATCGAGAAATCAATACCACCTGTTGCGATTACGAATGTTACTCCAAGTGCTAAAAATCCAAGGAAGTATGCATAATTCAAAAGGCTCAGGATACGGTTCATACCCGCAAATCCTGGAGATGCAATAGAAAAGAATACATACATGAGAATAAGTACACCTGTGAGCACTATTCTGTTAAATCCCAGTTTTTTTACAATTGGATTTTGCTTGATTTTTTCCAATTTTCTCCCTCCAAACATTTTAAAGTTCAATGTGTTTTATATTATCGGCTCATGGCCGCTAATACCGTTACTATTTAATAATGCTAATAGAATTACCTTCACCAATCTGGGTAGACAATACAACTTCTTCGCTTGGACCATCTTCATTGCCATTTATCCTGTTCATAAGCATCGAAACTGCCCTCTCACCTATCTGCTGCATTGGCTGTACTACCGAGGTCATCGGGGGTCTGATAAGATGTGCAAGTATAAGATCATCAAAACCCATTATGGAAACATCTTCCGGACACCTTATCCCCATCTCGTTTATAGCCATTACCGCTCCAAGAGTAATCTCGTAATTTCCCATAAATATCGCGGTAGGTCTGTCTTCAAGCTGCATAAGTTCCTTCATGGATTCATATCCGTATTCAAGAGTATGTCTTCCTCTTTTTAAATATTCATCCTTAAGAGCCACTCCCGCATCCTTTAGAGCTGATTTATATCCACGGAAACGTTCATCACCAGTGTACTCTTCTTCATTTGAGCATATAACTGCAACCTTTTTATGATTGGCCTTCAAAAGCTCCTGTACTGCTCTGTATGCCGCAAGATAATTATCTATTCTCACACAGTCAAATGAAGCATCTCTAAAACTTCTATCCATAAGAACTATAGGTATTGAAGCATCAACCGCCGGCTTTAAGAAATCACTTTTCAAGGATATTGGTACTACTATAATTCCATCTACTTTTTTATTTACCAAAAACTTTACGTTTCTTTTTTCTATTTCCTCATCCTGGCTGGAATCACAAATAAGCATTCCATAATCATACTGCCTAAGTGCGTTTCCAATATGTCTTAGGAGCTCACCATTGAACAAAGAGGCTACATTATAAACAATTACACCAATTGTCTTTGTTTTATTTGTAACCAGGCATCTGGCTATTTCATTAACTTCATAATGAAGCTCTTTGACAGCCTGTTCAATCAATACCCTGTTCTCCGGTCTGACATTACCTCCATTTAAATACTTTGAGATAGTTGCCAAAGACAAACCGGTTCGATTTTTAATATCTCGTATAGTTGCCGGCATAACTTTTCTCCTAAAAACAAAACGTTTACACTAAAGAGTGTATAACAGAGCGAACAAAATTGCAATATCTTTTTTATTGCATATTCTCTGTCTTATGAGTATAATTACCTTGAAATGTGCATTTTTACTGGGTTTTTGGCATTTTTATTTTTCGAAAAAATTTAAGCGAAACGTTTCTAGTTTTTCTTTCATTTTGTTCGTTTTATGTTAACAAAAATCTGCGAAAATTTTATATTATTATTTAAGGAGTCTATTATGACTATTAAAAAATTAATAATCAAATTAACTCTAACCGCCGTTTTTTCAGCGTTTTTACTAACCGGTTGTTCCAAGGAAGCAAACAAAAGTGAAACGATTTGTCCATTTTCAGATGCTGTTTGGTCCTGTTCAGAGGATGACATAATAAAAATGGAGGGAACAGAATATGAAACCTATGATTCCATATATTATGGTCTGACATATTCCTTCAAAAAAGAATATGCCTCTCACCCTGGAACCATAAAATATATGTTTGATGATAAGGGTAATCTTAGAAGTATTGGATGGGCATATAGCACCGATGATATAGATGACCTTGGAAAAGTATATGATGAAATTTATGCATACCACCTGGACAAGTTTGGAGATTACAGTTATACAGCTCCCGGATCTGATGCAGCCGGTAACTGGGGCGGCGTATGGTATAGAGATGAAGGAAATATTGTTCTAAGCTGTATGTTCTCTTCCGATAATCTTGCTCTTCAATGTGCATATCTCCATCCGGAGGTTTCAAGAGGAGGAAAATAATTTCGAATAATTTGACAGTTTTCGAGATCTCGAAGAGTAAAGAAATCTGGTATTAGTACAGTGATAGCAAAAGGCCATGGGATATTTCCCATGGCCTTTTTAATAATCACTTATATGATTTATTCAGCTTTCTCAATTGTTGTGTACATGAAGTACTTATATCCAAGAGGATTTGAGAAGAAGCCCTTTACAGAATCATCAAGCATGAAGAGGTCTGTGTAGAAGTATAATGGACAGATTGCTCCTGATTCCATAAGCATATCTTCTGCTACATGCATAAGAGCATCACGAACCTTAAGATCCTGTTCTGCCTTAATGTGTGAAATAAGAACATCATATGTTTCAGCCCATGTTCCATTGTCTACCTTTTCGTAGCCATATTCTGAAAGATCCATGCTCCAGATTGCTGCGCCTTCTGCAGCGTCACGTCCGAACTGCGCATCATTGTTACCTGAGCCTGTTACCCACATATCAAGGAAGCATACAGCATCGTTGTAGTCAGCTACCCAACCATTACGAGCGATTGAGTAATCACCATTCTTACGTGTCTCAAGGAATGTAGCCCACTCCTGATTCTCAAGGTTAATAGTAATACCAATATTAGCAAGTGCGCTCTGAAGGTATTCAGCAATTGCCTTATGTCCTTCATTTGTATTGTAAAGGTATGTAAGAGTAGGGAAGTTTGTAACCTTTCCATCCTGTACATCATAGTACTTTGATAATACTTCCATACATGCCTCAAGGTTAGCAGAAAGAGCTTCTGTTGAAATATCATAGTATCCGTCAAAGCTGTCTGAATATCCTGTGTTCTTGTAGAACTGTGTAGCACCATCAGATTCTGTAATACCCATAGCTACGAATGAAGATGCTGGAACCTGTCCACCCTGAGCTATATCATTACAAATATAGTTACGGTCATAGATTAAGTTGATAGCGCGTCTAACTTCTTCCTGTTCTGTAGCTGTAAGAGCATTGCCACCTACTGGTGAAAGATCCTGGTTCATGTTCCAGATAACATAGTATGTACCGATCTGACCTTCAACAGCAAATTCTGTTGGGTAATCTTTTTTAAGTGTAGCGATTTCGTTTGTTGGAACTTCATCGATAAGTAACCAGTCACCATTCTTGAAGTTTGCAAGCATGTTATTGTCATCATCTGATAAGAAGAATTTGATCTCTGGCATTGTTACGCTGGCTGCATCTGGATAGTTTTCGTTCTTTGCAAGTGTGATAACTGA
>JAZUFJ010000114.1:0-8985 GCA_045640645.1 Lachnospiraceae bacterium | reverse complement strand
AGCTTAACATAGTTATTGCGGTAAATATATTCCTGGCCGTTGACTTTTTTAAGATAATGACAAAGAGGAAGATTTCCATACATTACATCAGCCATGTCATCATAAACATCATAATCGTAACAGATATCAAAGGCTTGATAGAGCTCAGAATCAGAATGCATATTGATGCCCTGCTTTCTGCAAAAGGTAATAAATTTTGGCTCTACAGATTCTGCTATCCATAGACAGCCAGGTCTGATCTCCTCCACTTCTTTCTTTGCTCTAAGCCAGAAGTCAAGAGGTAAAATAGGCGCTACATCACACCTAAAACCATCTACATATTTAGCCCATATTTTTAAGGTTTCAATCTGGTAATTCCATAAATCGGCATTGTCGTAATCAAGATCTATAACATCCCACCAATCACCAATACGGTTTCCAAAGCTTCCATCAGCCTTATGATAGAACCATTCCGGATTAGTAGAAGATAGTACTGAATCTGGAGAGGTGTGATTGTATACAACATCAATAATGATTTTCATTCCTTTTTTATGGACAGCATCACATAAATCCGAAAAGTCCTCAAGGCTTCCCTGCATTTTATCTACTGCTCTATAATCACTTATAGCGTAAGGAGAACCTACGCTTCCCTTTCGATTCTTTACACCACTTGGCTGGATAGGAAGAAGATAGATTATATCTACTCCAAGAGACTGTATTCTATCAAGATCAGCTTCAACGGCTTTAAAGGTTCCTGCCTTATAATTCCTTGTAAATATCTGATATATAACCTGATTTCTTAAAGATGAATTTGTTGTGACAGACATTTTACTTACCTCGTTTTTATTCGTATTTTTTGTTATATTTTCAAATTATAGTTATGGCATCTTCAGTATATACATCTTTTTACGGCGCTTGATACTATATAGCATCTATCGTCTATTGCTGAAGGTGCTGGCATCTATAATATTGGTAGCGATATCTTCATAAAATTCCGGCTCATGGCATACCATAAGTATACTGCCTTTATATGCTTTTAAAGCCCTCTTTAGCTCTTCCTTTGCGTCTACATCTAAATGGTTAGTGGGCTCGTCAAGCACCAGGAGATTGGAAGGTTTATTTATAAGCTTACATAGCCTTACTTTTGCCTGTTCACCACCAGACAGTACCTTTACCAGGCTTTCAATATGCTTTGTAGTAAGACCACATTTTGCTAAAGCACTTCGAACCTCATATTGAGACAGGCCAGGGAACTCCTGCCATATCTCCTCTATACAGGTGGTAGAAATGTCAGGGCTCATTTCCTGTTCAAAATAACCTATTTCTAAGTAATCACCTAACTGAACAGATCCGCTAAGAGAAGGTATCAGGCCAAGAATGCTTTTTAACAAAGTAGTTTTTCCTATTCCATTTGCGCCTATAACTACAGTTTTCTGACCACGCTCCATTGATAAATTTATAGGTGAAGACAGAGGTTCATTATATCCGATAATAAGATTATCAGCTTCGAAAATATATTTTCCAGATGTTCTGGCCTCTTTGAAATTAAATTCCGGCTTTGGCCTTTCAATGGTTTTCTCTATAATATCCATTTTATCCAGTTTTTTCTGTCTGGACATAGCCATGTTTCTAGTAGCTACACGAGCTTTGTTTCGCGCTACAAAATCTTTAAGCTCCCTAATTTCCTGCTGCTGCTTGTTATAAGCAGCTTCCTGCTGGGATTTACGCATTTCATAGACTTCCATAAATTTGTCGTAATCTCCAACATATCTGGTAAGCTTTTTATCTTCCATATGATATATAAGGTTAATAACACTATTTAAAAAAGGTATATCATGAGATATCAGTATAAAGGCATTTTCATAGTCATTGAGATATCTTTTTAACCATTCAATATGTTCAGCGTCAAGATGATTGGTAGGCTCATCTAAAAGGAGGATATCAGGCTTTTCTAATAACAGCTTTGCCATAAGTACTTTAGTTCTCTGACCACCGCTAAGCTCTGTTACATCACTTTCTAAACCTAAATCATAAATGCCTAAGGCTCTGGATACTTCCTCAACCTTGGAATCAATCATATAAAAATCATGCATGGTAAGAAGGTCAGATATGGTACCGGCTTCGGCCATAAGCTCATCCATTTTTTCCGGGTCCGCATCTCCTAATGATTCATAAATGTCGTTCATTTGCTTTTCAAGATCAAAGAGAAACGAAAATGCATCCTCTAAAACAGATCTGATAGTCATACCTTTTGTTAAAACTGCATGCTGGTCAAGATATCCTACACGAATGTTTTTAGCCCATTCTATATTACCCTCATCTGGCATAAGCTTTCCGGTAATGATATTCATAAAGGAGGACTTTCCTTCTCCATTCGCTCCTATAAGACCTATATGCTCACCTTTTAAAAGGCGAAAAGATACATCATCAAAAATAGCTCTGTCACCAAAACCATGAGTGAGATGTTCTACATTTAAAATACTCATATTATTATTTCTCCATAGTTTTATATCTTGGTGTATATGTCAGAATTAAATCCGGATAAATGGCATGAAAAATGAACGCTGACATTCATAATATTATATTATGATGTAGCTTTTCATATCAAGTCACGAAAAAATAAATTAATAGGAATCCGGTATTAAGAGGTCAAAATAACTTTTGACCTAAACATCAATATTTTATATAATGATAGGGATTTTGAGAGCGTTTAGCGTTATGTTATCAAATTTTTGCTTTATTACCTTTTACGATTTATAACAGGAGGAGAAGAAAATGTACAGATATGCGTTTGCTTGTAAGATAAATAAAGGAAAATCAGGAGATTTTAGAAATACTCTTGGAAAGTGCTGGAGCGAAATAGTGAAATTTTTAGATAGAAACAGTTTGAAGAACTTTTCACTATGGAGTATAGATGAATTTATATTCGGATATTATGAATCTGAAAATGAGAAAAATTTATCTCAGGAAGAGAAAGACTGTATAAATGGTATATTGGGTAAATTTGAGAGCTTTATTACCTGGATATCAGCTCCTGATAAGGAAATGAGACTCATGTATCAGGATTTCGGTATTGTAAGGGAAAGCAAAGAGCTTATTCGTCATAGAATGTTTATGACCAAGCTTAAAGAAGGATGCGCTGAAGAATATAAAAAGAGACATGATGGTCTTATTGAACAAAGAGGAGATAAGGTAGACGAGGGACCAGATAGTAACTTTAGTATCTGGAGCGATGGAACCTATATCTTCGGATATGATGAAATAGATACAACTATGGAAAAAGAGGAAACAGCCGAGGAACATGAGGGTACTGTTGCATGGGAAACAAGACAGCTTGGTATCATGGATTGGATTACCAATGATTGTGACTGGTTAACAGGAGAGATTCATTCAGCAAGCAGAAGAATAGCATGGCATGCCTAGCAAAAATATAATTTGGTAAAAATGGAGGTCTTTATAAGTGACCTCCATTTCTTTACAGTTATAAAGCTGTGACAAATATATCCGGTTGGATGTATCCGAACTTTTTACGTGAAAAATATTTGGAGGAAAAGATGATTCTTAATGATTTTTTTAAAGAAAACAATAAATTGGCAGTAGCTTTTTCCGGAGGCGTGGACTCAGCATATTTACTATATGAGGCTAAAAAGTGTGATAGCGATGTAATGGCATATTATGTAAAATCACAGTTTCAGCCAGAATTTGAGCTTGAAGATGCAAAAAGATTTGCAGAGGAATATGAAATTCCATTGAAAATAATTGAAGTTGATGTGTTAAGCAACGTAATTATTGCTAACAATCCTAAAAATAGGTGCTTTTACTGTAAAAAAGAAATATTCTCTGCTATTCTATTAGAAGCGAGAAATGATGGCTATGATGTGGTGGTAGACGGAACTAATGCATCAGATGATATATCAGACAGACCGGGTATGAAGGCTTTGGTTGATTTATCAGTAAGGTCACCTTTAAGAGAATGTGGGCTTACAAAGGATGAAATAAGAAAAAAGTCAAAGGAAGCAGGATTATTTACCTGGGATAAGCCGGCTTATGCCTGCCTTGCTACCAGAATACGGACAGAAGAGGTAATAACTGCTAAGAAGCTTGAGATAACAGAAAAAGCAGAAGGTTTTCTTAGTAACTTAGGCTTTCATGATTTCCGAGTAAGAATGATTGGAGAAGATGCCAAGCTGCAAATAAAAAAAGAGCAGAATGAGCTCTTTTTTAAGAATATAGATACTATAAATAATGAATTAAAGAAATATTACAAGTCTGTGCTGTTTGACTTGGAGGGAAGATAGTGAACAGTGAAATAAAAAGGATATTAGAGGAAGTCAGCAAGCAGAATATGTCAGTGGAAGAAGCTCTTTTGAAAATTAAAACAGAGCCCTTTAATGATATAGGATATGCAAAGATTGATACTCATAGAAAAATAAGACAGGGCGTCTGCGAAGTAATATATGGCGCTGGAAAAAATTTGGAACAGATTCTTGGAATAGTAAAGACTATGCAGGAAAATGGACAGGAAATGATACTGATAACCCGTTTGAAAAAGGAATATGTTCCAAGTATTCAGGAGCAGTTTTCCATGGAATATGATGAAATATCAAAAATTGGTATTGTAGGAAAAAAACCTGTTCCAGATGGCATAGGAAAGGTAGTAGTAGCAACTGGAGGGACATCTGATATACCTGTAGCTGAAGAGGCAGCCCTTACCTTGGAGGCGATGGGAAATGAGGTAGTCAGGCTATATGATGTAGGAGTAGCCGGAGTACATAGATTACTGGCACATATGGATGGAATAATGTCAGCCAGCGTAATAATAGCTATAGCAGGTATGGAAGGAGCTTTAGCCAGTGTTATAGGTGGTCTTGCGGACTGTCCGGTTATAGCTGTTCCAACAAGCATAGGCTATGGAGCTTCATTTAATGGATTATCGGCTCTTTTATCAATGCTCAATTCCTGTGCAAGCGGGGTTTCAGTAGTAAATATAGATAATGGCTTTGGAGCAGGATATCTAGCCAGTATGATTAACCATATGGAGATAAAATCATAGTAGATGAAGCTGAATAATGTAGTCAGATCATACTACTACATTTAAAATAAATGGGTGCGGGACATATTATAAATGTCAGATATAATGGAGGCAAAAAATGAGGACATTATACATAGACTGTGGTATGGGAGCAGCTGGAGATATGTTGACAGCTGCCCTTTTAGAGCTAATAGAGGATCAGGATCAGTTTTTAGAAGAATTGAATAATATAGGAATACCTAATGCTGAGATATCAAAAGAAAAAGCAATGAAATGTGGGATAAAGGGTACCCATATGACAGTAAGGGTGATGGGAGTCGAAGAAGATGAGCATATGCATGAACATGGCCATGACCATCATCATGATCATAATCACGACCATGACCATGATCACGAGCACGACCATGACCACGATCACGAGCACGATCACGACCATGACCACGAGCATGATCACGATCATGAGCACCATCATGACCATGACCACGAGCACCATCATGACCATGACCACGAGCATCATCACGACCACGAGCATCATCATGAGCATGGTCATCATCATAGCAGTATGGCGGATATTTCAGAAATAATAGATAAATTGAAGGTTTCTGATAAGGTTAAAAATGATGTTAAGTCAATATATTCTTTAATAGCCGAAGCTGAAAGCTATGCCCATGATAAGCCTGTATCAGAAATACATTTTCATGAAGTAGGAACAATGGATGCGGTATGTGATGTCACAGCAGTATGTATGCTAATGGAAAAGCTGAAGGCAGATAAGGTAGTGGCATCAGATATTCATGTGGGAAGCGGAGAGGTAAGATGTGCTCATGGAATATTGCCAGTACCAGCTCCGGCAACTGCATATATACTGAGAGATTGTCCTATTTATGGAGGAGCTATAAAGGGAGAGCTCTGTACGCCGACAGGAGCAGCTATTTTAAAATACTTTGTATCAGAATTTGGAAAAATGCCGGTTATGAAGGTCTCAAAAATTGGCTATGGTATGGGTAAAAAGGATTTTGAAAAAGCAAACTGCGTTAGAGCACTATTAGGGACAGAAGATAAAGCAGAGGATAGAAATAGAGAAATCTCAGGTGCAATCAATGAAACAGAAATGAATAATAGTATTATCCAGCTTGATTGCAACGTGGATGACATGACCGCAGAAGAGATAGGCTTTGCAATGGAAAGATTATTAGAAGAGGGAGCCTTAGAGGTATTTACTATTCCTGTAGGAATGAAGAAAAACAGACCTGGTAATCTGATATGCGTCCTGTGCAATCATGGCGATAAAGACAGAATAATAGAAACTATATTTAAAAATACTACTACGATAGGTATCCGTGAGGAAGTAAAGAAAAGATATACCTTAGAAAGAAGTATCAATAAAATAGATACAGAGTATGGAACGATCAGAGAAAAGGTATCCTCAGGATATGGTGTAGTAAGGACAAAGTATGAGTATGATGATATATCAAGGATAGCAAGAGAGCAGGGATTGTCATTATATGAGGTAAGAAAAAATATAGAAAAATAATAATCTGGAATAGGAAAATAAACAAATCATATATAAATAGAAGAGTAGAAAGCAAAAAAGTGAAAGAGGAGAAAGTATTATGTTTAAAAATGATTACAGTGAAATAGGTGCAATGGAAGTATTAGAAGCTTTGAAGGAAAATATGGATGTGCAGCATGTTGGCTATGGACTGGATACTCATTCAGAAACAGCAGAAAAGCTGATACTAAAGCGTTTTGGATTAAGCGAGGATGAGGCAAAGGTTCATTTTCTTGCAGGCGGAACACAGACTAATACAGCAGTAATATCTTATTTCTTAAGGCCTTATGAAGGTGTGGTAGCTTGTGATACAGGTCATATAAATGTACACGAAACCGGATCAGTTGAAGGAAGCGGTCATAAAGTAGTGACTGTGCCTAATAAAGACGGTAAGGCTACAGCAGAAGAGATAGAGAAGGTTGCACGAGTACATAGAGATGAGCATATGGTTAAGCTTAAAATGGTATACATTTCTGATTCTACAGAAACAGGAACAGTATATACAAAGAATGAGCTTTTACAAATCAGAGAAGTATGTGATAAATATGGATTCTTATTATTCCTTGATGGTGCGAGATTAGGAGTAGCCCTTACTGCTGAGGGAAGCGATGTAACAGCAGAATTTTTAGCTTCTGTATGTGATGTATTTTATGTTGGCGGAACAAAAAATGGAGCATTATACGGGGAAGCAATAGTAATAAAGAATAATATAGATGATGGAAGCTTTAGACATCATATTAAAAACAGATGTGCAATGCTTGCAAAGGGATATGTTTTAGGTATTCAGTTTGAAAGATTATTTGCAGAAGATGATCTTTATTTTGAGCTCGCAAAAAATAGTAATAAAATGGCTAAGGTCATTAGAGATGGCTTAAAGAACGATAATGTATCATTGGAAGGCAGCTCAAATACTAATCAGATATTTATCAGAGTGAATAAGAAATTATCAGGTGAGCTTATAGAAAAATATGGATTAGAGCTATGGGATGATGCTGATGAAAAAACAGATGTAGTGAGAATAGTAACTTCTTTTGCAACAAAAGAAGAGGAATGCCAGGATATTATCAGCTATATAAACAATCACTAATTTAGGAGGCATGGATAGAAATGTCTTTAAAAATATTTTTAATAGTATGTCCACTTGTATTCTTAGCAGGATTTGTGGACGCTATAGGTGGAGGTGGTGGACTGATATCACTTCCCGCTTATTTATTTGCCGGTCTTCCCCCTATACAAGCTGTGGCAACTAATAAGCTATCCTCATCTATTGGTACCTTTGCCTCTACCATACGATATATAAAAAATGGATATGTTAATATAAAGCTTGCTGTGTTTGGAGTGGTGGCATCTCTTATTGGAGCACAGATAGGAGCGAGAATAGCCCTTATAATCGATACTCAGATATTTAAAACGGTAATGATTATTGTGCTTCCTATTATTGCCCTATATGTTTTCTTTAAAAAAGATTTTGAAGAGAACACAGCTGTTGATATCAGTTTGAGAAAACAGATAATAATCATCACTATAGCTTCCTTTATCATAGGTATGTATGATGGCTTTTATGGCCCTGGAACAGGAACCTTTTTATTACTTGCTTATACAGTATTCGCTCATATGGATATGCTTAGTGCAAGCGGAAATATGAAATTAGCTAACCTGGCATCAAATTTGTCGTCTGTTTCAGTATTTCTTTTCAGCGGAAATACAAAGGTACTTCTGGGGCTGGTGGCAGCAGTGTTCTGTATGGCAGGACATTATACAGGAGCAGGCTTTGCTATAAAAAAGGGTGCAAAAGGAATAAAATTTATTATATTAATTGTTATGGTGTTCCTTATGATAAAAATTATAGGAGAAATGATTTAATAAATATCTTGCATAGATGTGCGTACAACTAATATAATAATTATAAATTGGAGTGCGTAGCACGAAACAATCCGTTATAATATCAAATTTTTGTTATGACACGGAAAGTATATAATTATTTATTGGAGGGTAAAATGAGCAACGCAAAAGAAAGTATTTTAGCAGGCAAAACTGCACTTGGTATTGAATTTGGTTCAACACGTATTAAAGGTGTACTTATCGACGAAAATAATGACACTATTGCATCAGGCAGTCATGATTGGGAAAACAGATACGAGAACGGTATTTGGACATACAGCATGGATGATATCCGTTTAGGTCTTCAGGATTGCTACGCATCATTAGCAAAGGATGTTAAGGATAAATATGATATTACTCTTACAAGCGTAGGAGCAATTGGTATCTCAGCAATGATGCATGGATATATTCCATTTGATAAGGATGATAATTTACTTGTTCCTTTCAGAACATGGAGAAATAATATTACAGAGCAGGCTTCTATGGAGCTTACAGAGCTTTTTGATTTCCATATTCCACAGAGATGGAGTATAGCTCATCT
>JAZUFJ010000113.1:0-2699 GCA_045640645.1 Lachnospiraceae bacterium | reverse complement strand
ACATCTGTAAAGTTTGAAACATAGTTTACTTCATAACCCTTATATTCCATATACCTTCTAGCTGTATCAAAAACTATCATAGGCCTGGCATTACCTATATGAATAAGATTGTAAACCGTAGGTCCACAAACATACATTTTTACCTTTCCCTCTTCTATAGGTACAAATTCTTCTTTCCTTCCAGATAAAGTATTATAAAGCTTCATGTTCATCCTCTTTTCTGCATTTTTGTTAATATCGGTTGTTATTGATTTCTTTTACAACCACTACAGCCCTGACATGGACTGTCGCTATTCTCATATCTATCTATTATGCCATATTCATCGGCACTAATACAAGTATTATTGTATCTTCCTGCTATCAAATCTCTCGTACTTGATAACATACATATAGCGTTAGCAGATATACCCTCCATAGCTCCGGTAAAGCCCAATCCTTCTTCTGTTGTAGCCTTAATATTAACCTGGTCTATTTCTATACCCAAAGCTTCAGCTACATTTTTGTTCATTTCATCAATATATGGCCTGAGTTTTGGCTTCTGAGCGATAATTGTTGCATCAATATTTTCTATAATATAGTTATTTTCTTCCAAAAGCTTTCCAACATGCTGTAGTAACAATATACTGGATATTCCTTTGTACTTTTCATCTGTGTCTGGGAAATGTTTTCCAATATCTCCAAGCGCAGCCGCTCCCAAAAGAGCATCCATTATAGCATGAACAATCACATCAGCATCTGAATGACCAAGCAAACCCAAGTCATGTGGAATCTTCACTCCACCTAAGATAAGATCTCTTCCCTCAACAAGCTTATGCACATCATATCCCATTCCGATTCTCATCGTAAATTAAACCTCCATGTTGTTATACTTTTATACGACAATGATACCAGATTTCTACGCTCTTTGAGCTCCCAAAATCTGGTATCATCATATTATTTTCCTTCAGCAGTATCTATTCCTTCACTTCCACAATTTGCCTTATGGAATTCTCTTATCATTTCAGCCTGGCAGTCCCTCTTGTGTTCTGCCTTCAGCTGAAACATTTCGCTCACACGGTACTGGGCTCTTTTTTCTTCTCTAAGCTCCCTTGCAAGCCAATCATTATTTCTGTCTTCCATACTGGCATGGTTATACTTTTTATTGACTATATCACTTGCAGATGGTGCTTTTACGTTTCTGTTCACACTGTTATTATTTATAGGTATTTTCCCGTTCTTTTTACCAGATTTTGAGGCAACACCTATCATTATCAACGTTATAACAACAACGCTTACCAATCCACTCAAAAAATCTTCCATTTTTTACCTCCAGATCTGTAATTCTGGCTCTAAATACTATTTTGCTATTTCTTTAATCGCTGTAACTGTTCCGGCAAGGTTTGCAATATCTGATGGAACAATTATCTTTGTAGCCTGTCCGTTTGCCATATTCTCTGCTGCTTCAAATGATTTAAGCTTAAGATATCCTTCTGATGGAGCAGCTTCATTGATAAGTCTGATAGCCTCTGCTCTCGCCTTCTGTACCGCAAGAAGAGCCTCTGCCTCACCCTGGGCCCCACGAATCATTTTTTCCTTTACAGCCTCTGCTTTAAGAATAGCCGCTTCCTTTTCACCTTCTGCAAGAGTAATAGCAGACTGCTTTTCACCTTCTGCAGTTAAGATTTTTTCTCTCTTTTCACGTTCAGCTCTCATCTGCTTTTCCATTGCTTCACGGATAGTTGTAGGTGGCTGAATATTCTTAACCTCTACTCGGCTTACTTTAATACCCCATTTATCTGTAGCATCATCAAGAATACTTGTGATCTGACTGTTGATACTATCACGGCTTGTTAATGTTTCATCAAGTGTCATAGATCCAATAATATTTCTAAGAGTAGTAGCTGAAAGGTTTTCAATAGCTGCTATTGGACGCTCTACACCATAAGTGAAAAGCTTTGCATCAAATACAGAAAAGAATACTACTGAGTCTACCATCATGGTTACGTTATCCTTTGTGATAACTGGCTGTGGCTCAAAATCTGCTACCTGTTCCTTTAAAGAAACTTTCTTTACAACTTTTGACACGATAGGCATTCTAATATTAAGGCCTGCTGTCCATGTTCCCTGATATTTCCCCAGGAACTCAACTACCCATGCGTTAGCCTGTGGCACTATACAAATGCATCTTACTAACATAATAAATACAACAAGTACTAAAAATAAGAAAAATAATGCTCCAAAATACATAATTCATTTCTCCTTTTCATTATTATAATTTTAAAATTTTGATTACTCTTCTTTATAACAATCATTTATATTAATTGCTATTCCATATAGTAATCTTTTTTATTTATTTGCACAATCACCCAGCACTCTTTGCCTCGATGTTATTGTACCTTCTAATATTATATCAGGAAGCCATCCAGATACACACTTCTTTTAGCAAAATAAGTACCTCTATTTTTCTAAAATCGCAAAAATATAAATATCTCTGTTTTTCTATAATCTCAAAATATAAAAAGCTCTATTTTCTATAATCGCAAAATATACATTTTCAGAGGCTCGCCCTCTGGGAGAACTGTCACCGCAGGTGACTGAGAGGGCCATGTAGCAACATTGATGATTAAAACCTTAGACGCATATTAATAAAATAACACTTCTGTACAAACCCTTATTTTTCATTGACTATTTTGGTTAATATCTCTATTTTAATATCTTAC
>JAZUFJ010000112.1:0-8272 GCA_045640645.1 Lachnospiraceae bacterium | reverse complement strand
TGGCAAGCTTACGGCGACTTTTATTATCTCGATTATAATAGCTGCTATCGGCGTGCTGGGGGCTTATGTTTTCGGTGCCATAGTAGATGGTATGAATCTTGCTGCGGGGATATCGGGAGCCGACGCCGCAAAAAAAGGCGGAATACTTAACCAGTATCTAAGCGTACTTACCATAGAAAATGTTAGTAAGGTTTTTATTGCTCTTATATGCCTTTATATTCTTCAGGCTGTTATATCATTTATAAGAGGTAAGCTGGTTTTAAGCGTCAGCAGACAGATAGATACCAAGCTTTCCCTTGAATATTACAATCACATTGTTGATATGCCTGTTTCTTCAATAGCTTTAAGACAGACAGGAGAATATTTATCAAGATTTTCAGATGCTTCTGCTATAAGAGAGGCTATATCAAATGCTTCTTTGACCCTGCTTTTAGATTCTATAATGGGCATAGGTGGCGGAATACTATTATTTATGCAGAATAGGTTGTTATTTGGAATATCTGTTATCGTGATTGTTCTTTATGCAATTGTAGTATTAGCGTTCAGGAATCCTTTGGATAGCGCGAACCGTAAGGCCATGGAAAATGATGCCCGTTTGCAATCATATTTTAAAGAGAGTATTGATGGTGTAGAAACCATAAAGGCAGCAGGCGCTGAAAAGGGCGTAAAAGAAAAGACTACAGGCAGATTTAATGATTTTGTTGATTCTGCTATTAAGGTAAGCATATTGGGAATATCACAGGATACTATAATTGGAACTGTTGAGATGATAGGCACAGCTTTGATCCTTTGGATAGGCTTTGTACTAGCTATAAAGGGACAAATCTCTCTGGGTACTCTCATGACCTACTATGTAATGCTTGGATATTTTACAGAGCCTATAAAGAACGTTATAGAGCTTCAGCCAACAGTTCAGGCTGCCATAGCTTCAGCAGACAGACTAAATGATATTCTTGATCTTGAAAAGGAAAAACTTGACGAAGAAATAAAGAACTTTGAAGTGAACGAATGGGAAGTTAAAAACTGTGATTTCAGATATGGTAACAGAGAGCTTGTTTTAAATGATGTAAGCTTTTCAGTACGTAAGGGCGAAAAAGTGGCGATAGTAGGTGAAAGCGGAAGCGGAAAGACAACTATTGCAAAATTATTATTAAAGTATTACACACCTGAGAAGGGTGATATCCTTTTGGATGGAGTATCAATAAAGGATATATCTACAAAGGCTCTTAGAGAAAAGGTAGCTTATATTGACCAGAATACATTTATGTTTACAGATTCCATAAAGAACAATTTAAAGCTTGGTAATCCACAGGCTACAGATACTGAAATAGAAGAGGCCTGCAGAATCAGTCATATAGATGAATTCATAAATCGTTTACCAATGGGATATGAAACGCCTTTAGATGAAAACGGTATGAATATATCAGGTGGTCAGAAGCAGAGACTATCAATAGCCAGAGCTCTTCTTAAAAAACCAGAGCTTATGATAATGGATGAGGCTACCAGTAACCTGGATACAATCACTGAAAACGGTATTAAGAATGCAATAAATGAGATATCAGATAAAATGGCTGTAGTTATAATAGCACACAGATTATCTACGATTAAGGAATGTGATAAGATTATAGTAATGGATCAGGGTAGAATAGCAGAGGTTGGTACCCATGACGAGCTTTACAATATGGATGGACTATATACAAGATACTGGAACAGTATGCAATAGGAAAAATGGAAAAACTGCGATAATAAATATGAACCTGCTTGCTAGTCAAGCAGGTTCATTGTTCTAACACTGAAATTGTCATAGGAGCTCCAAAGCCAGGTTTTGTCAACATAATCAGGGTTTAAGAAACTATCTTTTGATAGGATATCTTTGTAATCACCTTTATATTTATGGATCCTTCCGTTGCATATGTAGCCGGCAGAATAAATGCCTGAAGGAACACGTCCATAGGCAAGAGAAAGCAACATAGGCGAGGTCATAAAATCTATCTTTGGTGCAGAATAATTTAATATATCAAAATCTGAATCAAGAGAAGGATCAAAATGATTACCTATTTTAAAGAGAGCAATAGAGGAATGCTCATCTGCTGTAAGAGAATTATCAAGAATATTAAAGCTGATATATGTAAACATCTGATTCTCTTCAAAACCTAAAACATTATATATTCTTTTGATATCGTTAATTGATTTGGTAGCAAAGTTGTATGGCAGGTTTTTCTTATATTCTTCGTTCAATGGATCGTCTTCAGGATCTTCAAGGATAAGGTTCATATCTATATGAATATACCCAGGATCAGCTAAATATCTATTGCCATTAAGCTCTTCAGCATAAGATAGCTTATATAGCGGTGACAGATTATTAAATTCATTAGCCGTATCCTCATTTATTCTTGGTATATCATAACCAAAATCCTTAGCTATTTCATGTATGTTTTTTCCGGAAGGAAGTATCTCTATACCACAAGCGGTCATGTCTACAGGAGATTTTGACGCATTTATAAGGTTTTCTATAAAGGTCCACATATCTTCTGTATAATCAGTATCAAGAGCAAGAGCATCAAAAACTATTTTTCCATCAGTTATTGGTGCGGATATTTCTGATCGCAGAATAATATTGTCATATGCTGAAAGGTAAAGGGTATTATGACCAGCTTTAAGCATTTCTTCTGTGTAATCCTTAAGCATAAATTTGTGTTCATCCAATATGCTTAAAGAAAGTGTTCTACTTTCTTCATTAAAGACAATAGAAGAGAAGATTTTGTTATTGTCATACTCTAAATAATCCATGCCATTATAAACTTTTAAATTGTAGAACTTTGATTTGGACATAGGGACCATCTCTAAAACAGGGATTCCGGCATGATCTGCCGGTAGAGCAATATATTTATGCAGAATACCTAAATTATCCAGTCTTTCTCCAATTGCATATGGTGTATTAAGGGAATCCATTCGCTCATGAAGGAATATAGCCAGATCCAGTACATTTCCGGCTGAAAGATACTCGCTAATACTATAATCGAGATATACTACTTCAGAGGACATACTGTTGGGATCCAGCTCATCTATGTCGCATTGATTATCTCCAAAGGTCTGGCTGTTTTCTCTGCTCTCCCAGATTATATCACTGGTAGTAACGTTATAATCATAGTTGCAGCTAAGCTTTCCAAGTTTGAAATCTGCAGCGAGAAGATTAAGGCATGCTTCTGTTAAGTTGGTATTGTTAAAGCCATATAATGATGGAACAAATATATTATAGCTGTCATCGGCATAATCCATCATTTTAAAGACATATAATTGGTCGTTATCGATGACCTCTCCAAGTCTGAAATGACCATCACTGCATTTTGTAACATAAGGTTTATTATCAATTATATGATCACCTTTAAAGCTTTCTGCAACAGATAATGCAACGAAAGGATACTGATCCTTGTAAGGACTTTCATCCTTATCTGCGATTATATTATTTTGGATAAGATAATCTATGTAGTCAAAGCCTGGGATAGTATCAAACACTACTTCTGAAGTATTGATATCATTATTATTAAGTGAAAGAAGGTTAGGGTGGTACAGTTCGTTAGCTTCGTCATAGCTGTCGTTTTTTGCAAAAATATCAAAGCTACAGGCTAAGAAATATTTGCATATGTATGAAAGGTTTTCACTGTTTAGGAACAAATCCTTTGGAACCAGAACAAGAATCTGAGGGTTTGTATCTGTATCCATAAGCTTAAACATGTAATTATCCGGTCCGCATAAAGCATCGAATCGTTTTTTCAGAATATCAATATCACTTTCAGTAATTTGAGAATCGGTTGCTTCCTGTGGTGAAAGAACTATACGTAGATATTTTTCTTCGTTATAGCTGAGATCATTTTGGTTATCAAAAGACATTTTTTCTGTTTTTTCATCAGCTAATGCTGTGGAATTAGAAGCGTCATTAGTATTTATTATATCCTGAGGTGTCTTATCTAAGGAGGAGTTATCATCATTTTGCTCAGAAACTATTGAATCTGGAGTACTTGTATTTTCTGACGAGATATCACTTCCACCTAATCTGGAGGCAAATAAGATGCCTATTATTAGTAAGACAATAACAGGTATGCCAAATACTATCATTTTATTGGGAGATGTGGTTTTTGATTTATTTACAATGGAAGATGAGATATCAGTATCTGTAAGTACCAGCAGACAACCATTATCTGAGAAAAAGTCAAGAACGCTATACTCACTTTCGGGTAATGTCTTTCTGCCGGAATATCTAAGCATGGTTACAGATATGTCAAGGCGGGTATCCTTTATGTCATATACCTCTGCGTTATCATAAAAACCAAGGAATTTGGAAACAATATATCTGTCTTCAATAATATATCCGTTTTTTAACTGTTTGGAAAAGCTTATCATCTCTAACAACTTCCTTATAATAATATTAAATAGTTATATATGTTATAGGTTTAATTGAAATAAAATTAATTATTAATTATACTATAAAAAACTACTTAAATGGAGAAAAAAGTTATGGCTATGACTCATCAGCTGATGGAAGGAACAATTCTTTATAATAGATACCGAATAGATACGGTTCTGGGTCAGGGAGGCTTCGGTATTACCTATTCAGGATATGATACTAAGGTGGGCTGTAAGATAGCTATTAAGGAATACTATCCTATGGGCTATGCTTCCAGATCTACAAGTGAAAGTAATAGTGTCACTATTATAGATAAGAATCATGAGGCTTTTATACGAAAAGGAATGCAGGGCTTCCTAAACGAGGCCAGGGTACTGGCTAAGTTTAAAAGTCATCCTGGAGTGGTAAGCGTTAGGGATTATTTTGAGGAAAATGATACTGCATATATCATTATGGAGCTTCTTGAAGGCATTAACTTGAAGCAGCAAATTAAGAAGCAACTGTTTACTCCAGATGAAATAATCGATTTATTAGATCCGGTTTTATCAGCTCTTGAGCAGATTCATGAAAATGGAGTGATACATAGAGATATCAGCCCTGATAATATTATTTTGCTTAAAGATGGAACAGCTAAGCTTATGGATTTTGGAGCTGCGAGACTATCAAATATTGATACAGATAAGAGCTTATCTATAGTGTTAAAAAATGGATATGCGCCAGAGGAACAATACAGATCAAGGGGAAAGCAGGGCCCATGGACGGATATATATGCTTTATGTGCCACCATATATAAATGCATTACTGGTATTACACCAGATTCATCCCTTGAGCGAGAAAGGTTTGATGAGCTAAAAACCATCTCAGAGCTGGGAATAAAGATATCATATACATATGAACAGACTATATTAAAGGGGTTGTCTGTACATAGCGAAGATAGGTTCCAGTCAGTGACTGAGCTTAAGGGCGCTTTTAATGGGGAGTACTTTACAGAGCCAGAGGACGATGAAACGGTTATGATCGATGATGAGGATGATGACGGAACCGTTATGATTACGCCTGCTAAGGACGATTTTACAGTTAGCGCCGAAGAAAACAAAATTGATATAAATGATGAAAAAGATAATACGATTGATGTAAATCATATAACTACTGATGAAAACCCTGGAAAAAGTCCAGAGGAATCTGATGAGCCGGGTAAGAAATCAATCACAAAGTATATCATAATTGCATTGGTATGCACTTGTGTGTTGATATTGGGCGCTTTATTTGTTTGGCAGCGATCTGATAAAGCTGGCAGTAGTGGTAAGAAAACAAAGGCTGAGAATCTGTCTAACGATGCTATGACTGCAAATAATCAGGAAAAGACCGAGCAAAATGTCGAAGCTGCGAAGGATGAAGAAGCTTTAGAAACAGAAAATACATCTAATGAAGATGCTGAAATAGTAAAAGAAGATCATGAAGCAGAGATATCTGAAAACGCGAACCATGAAAATATGTACAGGGTAGTATTCCTGCCAAATGGTGAAATTACTATTAATGGTTTCAATGAAGCAGCCAGAGTAATGAGTGAAAGGCTTGACACATTTTTAAATAAAGATGATTACGAGCTGAATATGAACGGAACAGATATAGAAGTATATGTCAAAAAGGAATGCTTTGACAATGCCTATAGAATGGAATACATAATGAACTGGTTCGTAGCATCAAAGTTTAATAATCAGCTGATATACAGAGCACTTAATGATGCAAAGAGTGATTATGATTCTATCATAATATCGAATATGGCTGATTACATAGAAAAAGCTGAAATAGTACAGGGAATCATACCAAATTTCGATGTAAATGGAGGAATCATTGGTAATGATATATATATAGACGGGAAGTATCCTTATATCGAGATTACCTTCACAGAAGATTTCTGGAGAGAACATGGTGAGGCCATCAAGGCAGAAGATGCTGATATACATATTACAGCTGCAAATACCACGAAAAATGGTGCTTATATTATGATGGGCTATTATCCAAAGCTTACAGGTGAAAGGACTCTGGCTATTTATACCAGTGAAGATATTATTAGAAACGCAAAGGGACAGGAGCCTATAGAGCTTAAGATACTTTTGTATAATCTTACACATGATCCACTTGAGATGAGCTTTGATTTCTATACATCATGGGCTGATAAGGACTGGCAGAAGAGAAGTGATGGATGGCAGTTCGGTGCTAATCAGTGTGAGGTTAATGAGATGCCTGAGAACGCCATAAACCTTAGATTCAGTATCCATGAAAATGAAGTCTCTGAAGGCTTGATGTTAGATATTGAGGAGGTATTAAAAGCCCGTTTGGATTCTTTAGGGGCACCTTATGCCTTGGCCAGGGAACTTAATGTTAATAATACTAATTCTGAACTTTGGTATTATATTAAGATTCCAGAAGAATATGCTGGCTCAGCCTTAAATAATCTTATAGCTATTAGAAATCCTAAAACAAGGATTTTGGCAGGCCCATTTAATTATGAAATCACAGATACAGATAGTGTAATTGTAGATGATAAAAATGGTACTATTACTGTTTCTATAGATAAAGGATTACAGGATAAGCTTAAACAGGTGACCTCAGAAATGATAAATAATGGATATAAGTATTTAGCTTTTGAGGTGGATGAAACGCTTATCATGGAGGCTGATTTAAGGGAGCCGGTAAAAGATGGAGTGATTGTATTCGATAAGCTAATGTATGAAGAAGGATATCCTTTCCTTTTGAACCTTGTAAAAACCATAGAAGAAAAGGACTACCCTGATGGCATTTTTATGGAATATGATGATATGCATTTTGCAAATGATTCATGGTTCAGTATAAAAAAAGCTTCAGAAATGGGCATGAAACCGCTCATAAATATTGATGAAATTCAGGAAGATATAAGAAATAATATATGCGATACTGCTGAAGTTTCGTATCAGGAAGACAAAACAGGAGAAAAGTTGGAAGATTGTGATTATGATTCGTTATATATAAATCTTCACCTTAATCTTGATGGTAATTTTGTGGATAATATAACCAAAATGACAAATATGATATATACGAGGTATGATTTTAAGAATCTCCCATATCTTGATAGTATTAGAGTGATATATACCGATCTTGATGATGTGACGAATGAAAAGGCCCACTCTTATTACAGCAGGAAAAACCGTGAGAATCTATATGAATATAATGATGAAAAAAGAAGTGCTTTTTCGGATTATACTAATCTGTATGTATATGCAGAAAATGGCCGTATCGAAAAATATGCAGAAGAGATTAAGGGTAGACAGAGTCTGGATAGAAAAAGCATTGGCACGCTTAATCTGTCAATATATTAAATGTGAGGATTTATGATATATAAGAAATCAATTTTAGAAAAAATCAAATCACCTGAAAATTTAGATTCTATGCAGGAAATAACAAAGCCTCTTAATTATCTTATGGTTATAGGCGGAGTAATAACTGTGACAGCGGCAATTATGTATTTAATATTTTGGATATAATCATGAAGGCACAAAATAAGATGAAAGCTAATTTTGCAAAAACTAAATCTGTATATCAGATGGAAGCTACAGAATGCGGTGCAGCCTCGCTATGCATGATATTTGATTATTGGGGAAGGCATATGCCTCTTGAACAGATGCGTATAGAAACAGGCGTATCAAGAGATGGCTGCGCTGCGGGCAATATGATGCGCTGTGCCATGAAATATGGCTTTGAAACTCATGGTTACAGAAAAGAGATAAAGTCGTTGTTAAAGATGCCAATGCCCTGCATTATACATTGGAACTTTGAGCATTTTGTAGTTCTGGAAGGCTTTAAAGGGAAGTCGGATCGTAGCCATGT
>JAZUFJ010000111.1:0-7084 GCA_045640645.1 Lachnospiraceae bacterium | reverse complement strand
GCTGGTAGATATAAGGGATGAAGGAAGTATTATTTATGGAATGATACCAGGGGCTATAAATATTGCTTACTCTGAGCTTATTGATGATAACAAGGACTGGATTACTAAATTGGATAAAGCTAAAAAAATAGTACTTTATTGTCAGCGTGGAGAAAAGACAAAAGAAATTGCAGAGCAACTGGAATTAATGGGGTATGACAGCTATAGTTTAGTAGGGGGATATAATGCTTATCTTATAAAAAGTATAAATGATGATGATTTAGAGGAAAGCAGGAAGAAAGCTGAGGAGAGCATTAGAAAAAAATTTCATAAGCAAATCTTTTCTCCATTTGCAAAAGCATGTAAAAACTATGAGCTCATTAAAGAAGGAGACCATATAGCCGTATGTATTTCAGGCGGAAAGGATTCAATGCTCATGGCAAAGCTTTTCCAGGAAATCAAGAGACATAGAAAGGTGAACTTCGAATTAACCTTTTTAGTGATGGATCCAGGATATAATGCTGAAAATAGAAAGCTAATTGAGAGCAATGCCAGGAAACTTGGAATACCGATAACAATATTTGAAAGCACAATTTTTGATGCAGTAGATACAATAGATAAGAGCCCTTGCTATTTATGTGCAAGAATGCGTAGGGGATATCTGTATAGCAAAGCAAAGGAGCTTGGATGTAATAAAATTGCGCTTGGACACCATTATGATGATGTTATAGAGACCATTCTTATGGGAATGCTTCATGGTGGACAGATACAGACTATGATGCCAAAGCTGCATAGCACTAATTTTGAAGGAATGGAACTTATAAGACCTCTTTATCTTGTTAGAGAAGCTGACATATGTAAATGGAGAGATTATAATGACCTTCATTTTCTACAATGTGCGTGTCATTTCACGGAAACATGCAGTACATGCCATGAGGACGGAACAACATCTTCAAAAAGACTGGAAACCAAGAAGCTTATAGCAAAACTGAAAGAAAATAATCCTTTCATCGAAGGAAATATTTTTAAGAGCGTAGAGAATGTGAATCTCGATACGATTATCGAATATAAGAAAAATGGTGTCAGACACAATTTTTTAGATGAGTATTAATCGAGAAGATTGGAAGCATAAATGAAGAATACGAAAATAATAGCCTTAACTGGAAAAGGTGGTGTTGGTAAGACCACTTTATCTTCAGCCATAGTGCGAATACTTGGAGAAGAATACCCGCAGGCAAAGATACTCGCTATTGATGCAGACCCGGCTGTGGGCCTGTCCTTTGCTCTTGGAATAAAAGCTGAGCTCACTTTGGATGAAATAAGAAAAAACATTATAGATAAAGCAGAGGCTGGCCTTGGTAATGAAGCTGTTGAGCTTTTGGGAGAGGTCCGTTTCCATATATTTGATGCCTTGGTTGAGAGCGACAAATTTGCGTTTCTTGCTATTGGAAGACCGGAGGGAGCCGGATGTTATTGCGCTGTAAACGCATATTTAAAAGAAGTGATCGATATGGTTAGCAATGAATTTGACTATGTCGTTATCGATGGTGAGGCCGGAATAGAACAGATAAACAGACGTGTATTTGAAAAGGTTACCCATTTACTTTTTATTACCGATGCCAGCTCAAAGGGCTCAAATGTAGTGCAATCACTTAAACAGGTAGCAGACGAACTGGTAATATATGAAAAATGTGGAGCGATTATTAACAGAGTAGAAGATGAAGCATTTGCGAAATACATAAATATTGATGGAATAGATATTCTTAGTGTAATAAAAAGTGATCGTAAGCATCTTGAAAATGATATAATGGGTAGGAGTATTTTTCAGCTTGATGATAACGCTGAGATACTTCAGGGTACAAAAGAGGCGTTAAGAAAAATTGGGATTATATAAATTGTGAGGTCTAAATATGAAGTATTTTGGTGGATGTGATGTAGGCTCTACATTTACAAAGGCAGTGATTGTTGACGAAAATGGACAGATTGTAGCAGATACCACTATTAGGAGCAGGATCAGAATGGATGAATCTGCAAAAGCTGCTATGGAAGAGGTAATCAGCAGAGCAGGACTTAATTCCATAGATGAGCTGACATACCTGATTGGTACTGGTTATGGTCGTAATAAAGTACCTTTTGCTGATGAAAATATATCAGAGATTTCCTGTCATGCAATGGGAGTACATGTAACAGATCCAAATGTAAAAGCAATAATCGATATAGGCGGACAGGATATAAAGGGCATAGAAGTTGATACAGATGGAACTGTAAAAGCTTTTGCCATGAACGATAAATGTGCGGCCGGAACAGGTAGATTTTTTGAGGCAATGGCAAGATCCTTTGAGATGTCTTTGGAAGAATTTTCTAATCTGTCTTTATCTGCGAAGAACGTTATCCCGATCACAGCCCAGTGTACTGTATTTGCAGAATCAGAGGTTATAAGCCTTGTTGGCGAGGGCAAGCCAATGGAAGAGATCGCTGCCGGAATACAGGTAGCGGTTGCAAAAAGATGCTTTGTTATGGCGAAGAAAGCAGGAGCTGTTAAAAACGTTACCTTATCAGGTGGATGCGCGAAGAATAATGGATTAAAGGCTGCGATTGAAAAGGTGTTAAAGCTAAAGGTCGTAGAGCTTAAGACGGATCCGCAATTGATGGGGGCTCTTGGCGCAGCTGAATATGCCAGACAGAAAGGAATGAATCGTGAAGCTGTATGATTCATTAATAAGCGAGCTTTCTGAACTGATATCATGTGATGAAAATAGAGCATATACATATGATCAAAACAAAGTATGGCCGGAAAGCCAGGATTATGAGCTGATTTTACAAAAGGATACAGCATACGAGCTTGGTGGAAAAGGCTATGATTCCGTTAACTGCGTATTAGTTACAACGGAATCTGAATATGTTCCCGATAATAAAATAGTAGTTTACGCAAAAGAGCTTCAGGATATATGTCATGATACTTCCTATGCCAGAATAACTATTGTAAGAATAAAGGATAGTGAAGAATACGATTCTGAAAAGCTGTATCAGCTCTTTTCAGACCTGGAATTTGTCAAATATCATATATTTACAAAGGGATATATGTTTAGAAACTCTGCACAGACCGGAAGGGAACAGGTAAGAATAGGAAAGGCAGCGATAAAGGACGGTATGACCTTTGAGCATATAGGAAATACTATTATTAATCACTATAAAAGGCTTCCTGAGGTATTAACTGTAAAGCAGATATTTATTACAACGGATCAGGCAGATTATAAGGGACTGTATGATGTGGCAAAGAGGGCTACTGAGATAAGAAGGTCCTTATCAATGATAAAGAACAATTTGCCTACAGAATGTAGTATTTGTGGTATAAAGGATATTTGTAATGAAGTAGAGGGACTAAACGAGCTTCATTTTGGCAAAAAGACCGCTAAAAATAAGCAACAGCTTATTATTTAGCATAATAAGCGGGAATGCTCTGTAATTCAATTACCGATGCAGTTAGCCTTCCTGATTAATATAGATGCAGTTTTCTACCAAATCAATTTTTGAGATCACGCCTTCAATAGTTGTTTTTTTGCCCAAAAGATTAATGAAGGTTAGCTGATTCCCATCATTTAAAACATTGGCTATATTACTGTAAAGCAGTTCTTTTGATTGATCAGAATTGATTTTATATACAGTTGAAAGACACATAGTAATGCTCCTTATAAGTGTAGTTAGTTATTTTTTAAGCTTGTAAGAGCCTCTTTTAACAGATTGTTGCCAGTACTGAAATGTTCTAATGCATCATGCACAAGCTGGCTTGCTTCAGCATTCATATTATGTGATAAGGAATGTAATTCGTCTTCATGATGCTTATTGTGATCTATCATATATGACAATAGAGCGATTACCTCTTCCTTTGAGATTGATTCTATATATGCATGATTATGAGTATGTTCATTTAATGAAGATGCCATAATAATTTATCTCCTTTAAAGTAAAGAATAATTTCGTAATAAATTTTAACACAAAATTGACAGTTTTCGAAAGGATATTCCATGAAAGATTTAAAGTATCTGCAGTATTTTGAAAATCTTTTACAAATAGCAAATAATGATCTTATTGTAGAGGCTAAGAAATCAGGAAAAATCTGTGTTGCCTTTGTATGTGAGAATACGCCGGAGCCTCTTATGAACCTTGGGAACAGCTTTGGAATAAGGCTTTTTGCTCCTAATACCGGATCAACTGATATAGCTAGCTATTATATGACAAATTTTATTTGCGAAGCATCAAGAGCTTTACTTGAGCGTGCTATAGAGGGTGGATTTAATTTCGCTGACTGCCTTATAGCGCCTGATGGATGCACAATGATAAACCGATGTGCAGAAAACATAGAGCTGCTAAAAGCAATGGGTGAGGATAATAGCAAATTTTTTATTGAGCATATGGAGATTCCATTAAAGGCTGATGAAAATGGTGTAGAGCTTTTAGCTCTTCAGTGTAGGAATCACATTTTGGAGCCTTTATCAAAGGCATATAATATTGATATTTCGGATAGCGCAATAAGAGAATCTGTTAGGAAGCATAATGAAATATGCAGAGTAATAAGACAGCTTGGAGAATATAGAAAAGAAGAGTATCCAAAGATAACCGGGTACGAGTTCGCTATATTTACTCTTGCAACCTATGTATGCCCAAGAGATCTTATAATAGATAAATTGGTAGAAACATTGGAAGAGGTAAAGGAAAGAGTACCGGATAATACAAAGTACAGAGCAAGACTTGTGGTGGTAGGCTCTGAAATGGATGATCCGGAATTTATTAAGCTCATAGAGGAAACTGGGGCATATGTATGTGCCGACAGGTATTGCTTTGGATCTTTCCCTGGACGAGATGAGATAGAGCTTAATGATGATGAGGACGCTCTTACACAGGTCTGTAGACATTATGTATATAAATGCCAATGCCCAAGACAAATGGACATGGATAAGGTATATGGAAGAAAAGCTTATGTAAAGGACCTTGCTGAAGAATATAATGCTGATGGAATCATATATAATCAGATTAAATTCTGTGATCCATGGGCATATGAAAGAGTGCTCGGAACAGCAATACTTAAGCAGGACTATAATTATCCTGTTTTGTCAGTGGACAGGCCTTATAATATTCATTCTTCTCAGGGACAAATGCGTACCAGAGTACAGGCCTTTATAGAAAGTATTGAGATTAAGAAAATTCAGAAAAAATCTACAGAATAGGAATAAAGGATTAAGTAAATTTAAAAAATAAAAGTAAATAAATTCAAGTAAATATATTCGGTCAATAAATAGTATTAAGAATATAAAGTGGAGACGCAAGTAATGGATATAATGAAAAATCCTAACATAAAAAAAGGTGATAAATATCTTGGTGTCCTTTATAACGACGGAAAAGTGCGAAGAAGGCGCGAATGGCGTGGTTTTAAGGACACAATGTATGATTTTGGAAGGTGGCTTTACACCTGGGGACTGTTAATGAACGTTTCCATGGGCAGGGGCTTCATTAAAGCTCTGTTTAGATACCGCTGGATGGCAAATTATCTTGCAGTTCATCACATGATAGACAAATTTACAATAGGTCAGAGAGACGAGACCCTTCGTATTACACATACAGCCATAGAATATGTAGTAAAAGAGGTTGGAGCCGTTGTTAAGGGCTGTGTTAGAGGCGATAAATATACAGGTAATGATAAGAAATTCTCAGATAAGAGCGTTGCGGTAGATGAAAATGCAATGGTGGCATATATGATGGGCTTCCCTAATCTCTATGCGGCATTACGAGAAATACCTACTCTGTTCTCTGCTAACCTGATCAATCAGTTTTCTGCGCTGCATTATATTGATGTGGCCCAGCAATATGGTATTGCCGGTGATGTATGTCCTATGCCGGAAACTGAGGCAGGCTTGTCTATAGATGATGACTTGTGCGTAATAGGAAAATGTGCTATTCAGGTCAACACTACCTGTGATGGCTCTATGATGGGAAATGGTATTATGGCCAGCAGGATGGAGCGTGAGCATGGTATACCAACCTTCCAGCTTGCTGCACCTATCAGGTTTAAATCTGAGGATGTTCAAAAATATGCAGCAGAGGATATGAAAAAGGCTATAGCTTTTATTGAAGAGCAGACCGGTGAGAAATGGGATTGGAAGGCCTATTTTGATTGCGCAAAGAGGATAAATATAACTACCCGCAACAGATGGGAATGGCTGGAAGTAAACAGTACGCCATATCCGCAGTTTGTTGGAGCGGTTTTTTCGCTATACAACAATACCAATTATATGGGTAATTGCGGCAGATCCAAAGAGTTCCCTTTAATAGATGAGAAAATCATGAAGCTGGTACATAAGGGCTATGAGAAAAAGCTCATGGTAGGAAAAGAGTACCGCCACAGATGTCTTGTCTGGGGCGTGCAGCCACAGTACGAGATCGATATGCTGTACTGGATGATTAACTGCTGGGGAGTAATACCTCTTACGGATATGCTCTCGATGGTTATAAAAAAGGAGATAGCTGAAGTGGACACTCCTGAAAATCGTGAGCAGGCTTATTACGATATGGCATATTTATGCGAAAACATGATTATGCGCAATCACACTCATGGCGGTTACGAAACACTTATTGATGAAATGTGGGAATATTGCGAGAAAATGAACGCTGATATGATAATGCTTTGGGAGCATATGTCATGCAAAGCTTTGGCCGGTATGCATGGAATATTTGAAGAACAGGCAAGGGAAAGAGGAATACATCTTGTATGGGTTACGCACGATCTTGTCGATCCTAGAGTAACCTCCAGACAGGCTATAAGAGATCAGTTTAGCCAGTATATGAGAACTGTTATGAGAGAAGAGCCTATAGATCCTACAATTGAGATTATGACAGACGACAACGCCTGGTAGGCGTTCACCGGGGACGGTTCTTTTGCCATGCTTTTGTGACAAAGGGACAATCCTTGTGACAAAGGGACAGTCTTTGTGACAAAACAATGTCATTAAGTTAGTTACCTAACAACAAGTACCTTGAAAATTTAATAAAGATTTTGGATTACGTTTGCTGCATGAAAATATTTTATTGAAGTCGGAGGCCAAGCGGTCTT
>JAZUFJ010000110.1:0-2641 GCA_045640645.1 Lachnospiraceae bacterium | reverse complement strand
GCAGAATTATTAAAGGCTAAGGGATATATTTAAGATATATTAAAGATACATTTAAGGGGAACTTTAAGATGGAAGATCTGAAATACCAGATTGACTTGCTTACAGCCATGAATGAAAAACTGATGGGTAACGAGCGCGTTTATCGCGCCGTTGCCGAGTTTTCAGGAAATGTATATATCTATAGAGATTTAAAGAGAGATGATACGGTAGAGCTTGTCGGACCATGGGATGATGTTATTGGGGAAAAAATATCTAACCATTCTTTTGACCCAAGCTATATGCTTGAGTTTATCATTGATTCTGATCAGAAACGCTTTGTTGAAACTATTGTTCATATGGAGAACAATAAGGAAGAGTATGCAAAATGTGATTTCAAATCAAGGAATCACCGATTCTTTGAGTGTGAGGCTAAAGTTACATATGCTGAAGATGGAACACCTTTGGAAAAGATTATGTCTTTTAAGGATGTTACCAAGATTAAGGCAAAGAATGATGAGCTTGCATACCTGGCATATTACGATCCTTTAACTGGTTTATATAACAGAAATTATTTTGTTAAAAGTCTTCGTGATATGTGTGAAAAGGCGGATGCTGATAAGGTAAGCGTCGAATTATTATTCATAGATATAGATAATTTTAAAAATATAAATGATAGCGTAGGTCTTCTTTTTGGAGATGAACTTGTGCAGGATTTTGCTGGGGTAATAAAAAATTATCAGAACGAAAATATTTTTGCAGGAAGATTTGGCTCTGATGTTTTTTGCGTTGCAATTTATAATCCATGTGGACAGAGAAGCGCTGATAATTTATATAGATCAATAAGAGAGAAATTACGTACACCTTTTGTACTTACTAATAAAACAGAAGTTAGCTTTACAATTTCTGCAGGAGTAGCAGAGTATCCGGAGGCAGGAAAAAGCGCTTTAGAGCTCATAAAAAATGCAGAAATAATTTTATATAAGGCTAAGGAAAAGGGTAAGGATACTATCCAGTATTTTGAGCATGAGATTCTTCAGGATTTTATTAAAACAGTTTCTATAGTGCAACGCTTAAAGGAAGCTATTGAAAACGAAGATTTTACTCTGTATTTTCAGCCACAGTATAATATCAGTAATGGCCACCTAAGAGGAGGAGAAGCCCTTATAAGATGGCCTGCAGAAGATGGTTCCTTTATTACTGAGCCTTCAGAATTTATTCCAATAGCTGAGAAAAATGGTGCTATAGTACCGATTGGACTATGGGTATTGAAGGAGACAGTGAAGCTGTTACAGAACTGGAATTTTAAATATCATTTTCCTATGATACTTTCAGTTAACATTTCT
Organism: Lachnospiraceae bacterium; assembly: GCA_045640645.1. Lineage (GTDB taxonomy): Bacteria > Bacillota > Clostridia > Lachnospirales > Lachnospiraceae > JAZUFJ01. The sequence continues at coordinate 1,319 of JAZUFJ010000110.1, read as the reverse complement.
GCTGTTCAGATAGAAAAGGACAATTTTGTTGAATATATACAGACACTTTTAGATGTTTATGAGATTGATCCAAAATGGTTCGAAATAGAGATAACGGAAAGTGTATTTATAAATGATACAAAGGGAGTAGTTGAGAAGCTGTCACAGCTTAGAGCTCTTGGAGTAAAGGTAGCATTAGATGATTTTGGAACAGGATATTCTTCTTTGTCATATTTAAAGGAGATGCCGATTGATACTTTAAAAATAGATAAGAGCTTTATTGATAGCGCAGTTAAAAAGGCTTCTTCTGGAATAATTACAGAATCTGTAATTAATCTGGCTAAGAAGCTTAATATAGAAACTATAGCCGAGGGCGTTGAAAATCAGGAACAGTTAGGCTTTTTGAAAAAAGTTAACTGTGATAATGTACAGGGATATCTGACAGGACGACCTATACCTAAGATGGAATTTGAGAAGCTGATAATCAGACAGCTTCCGTAGGCATGTTATTAGAATGTGGAGACCTGAATCTATATGGCTTTTTTTAGAAAAGTAGAGATGCAATATTTAGAAAACAGTTACCTTCATACCGAAAACGATATTGTTGTTCTCTATGGAGCAAAGGATATTGGAAAGACATCTCTTTTAAAACAGTTTTGCAAAAATAAAGATTATTTTTATTACAAAGCGCGCCCTTGCTCAGAGGCAGAGCAGATAAATCTGTTTAAGCATGAGCTTAAGGATGAGCTGCCTAAGAATACTCCATTAGGAGATACTTGGGATTCTTTAATAAATACAATGCTTATGCAAAAGACAGAAAAGCGTGTAATTATTATTGAAGAGTTTACCCAGATAGTGAAAAATAGCGATGAATTCATGCTGGAGGTAGTAAAGGCTATACATAACCGATGGAATAATCAGGCAGTTATGTTTATTCTTTGTACCTCTTCGACCTATTGGGTAGAAAATCAGATGGTGGAAAAGATTAAAGAGTCTGCATATGAGATATCCGGAATACTAAAGGTCAATGAACTTAAGTTCCTTGATCTTGTTAGAAATTTTAAAGGCTATAAGGTATTGAGCTGTGTTGAGACCTATTCAATTTTAGGCGGTGTGGAAGGGTTTTGGCAGTATTTTGATGATTCGTTAAGTGTCTCTGAAAATGTATGTAACCAGATATTAAAAAGAGATGGCTACCTTCATAATGCAGGAGTACATATTCTTCCTGAGGAATTAAGAGAACATTCTGTTTATAATACTATTCTTTTGACTTTGGCCAGTGGAAAACAAAAGCTTAATGACATATATAAGCATACAGGTTTTTCAAGAGCGAAGATAAG
>JAZUFJ010000109.1:0-2332 GCA_045640645.1 Lachnospiraceae bacterium | reverse complement strand
TGCAGGTAAGCGTGAAGAGAGCTAGAAAGTGCAGAGAAGGAGAATATGATCCAGCTAATTATCTGCCAGTAAGCAGTAAAAATATAGAGGAAATGTATCAGGAGCTTCTAGCTTATATAGAAAGTATGAAATCTCCATATTTAAAAGCATTATGTAGGGCATTTTTCGTTGAGGATGAGGCTTTTATTAAGGCTTTTAAAAAGAGCTCAGCTGCAAAAAGTGTACATCATGGATTTGTTGGAGGTCTTTTAGAGCATACTTTAAGCGTTACAAAGCTTTGCGAATATTATACAAAAGCATATCCGGTACTTAAAAGAGATCTTTTACTTAGCGTGGCTATGCTTCATGATATAGGTAAAGTAAGAGAGCTGTCTCTATTTCCGGAAAATGATTACACAGATGATGGTCAGCTGCTGGGACATATAGTAATGGGATATGAAATGGTTAGCGTGAAAGCGGCAGCTATACCTAAATTTCCAGCAAAGCTTTTAGGAGAGGTTAAGCATTGTATCCTCGCTCATCATGGGGAATATGAATACGGCTCACCTAAGAAGCCGGCAATTATTGAAGCTGTAGCCTTAAATTTTGCAGATAATACAGATGCAAAAATGGAAACTCTGACAGAGATATTCAAGGCAACAACTGATACGGGATGGCTGGGATTTAATAGAATAATGGACTCAAATATCAGGAAAACAAGTGAGGAATAGATGGAATATCAGAAGAATCAAACAGTAGTAGTAAAAATTGAAGATATGAGCACAAATGGAGAGGGTATAGGCAAAATCAATGGCTATACCCTTTTTGTAAAGGATGCCATAATCGGGGACGAAATAGAGGCCAGCCTTACAAAGGTAAAGAAGAACTATTCTTATGCCAGGGTAAAAAGGGTGATTACCCCATCGGAAAAAAGGATAAATCCACCATGTCCGATTAGCAGGCAATGTGGAGGATGTCAGATACAGGCTCTAAATTACGAAAGTCAGCTGGAATATAAGAATAATATAGTAAGGAATAATCTTATAAGACTAGGAGGCTTTGAAGCGGAATATATAGATAGCATTATGGAGCCTATCGTAGGTATGGAGGAAGAAGATGGGCTATATGATGCATGCTGTGATGCAGATAATGTAGGAACAGAAGATGGTTTTGACCATTCTAAGGAAGATACTAGGCAGGGAGAGAAGTTCTTAGGCTTTCATTATAGAAATAAGGCACAATATCCTATTGGCTCAGATAAAGATGGAAATCCTATAGCCGGTTTTTATGCTTCAAGAACACATAGTATTATTCCTAATACGGAATGTAAGCTTGGAGTAACAGAAAATAAGGTTATTCTTGATACTATACTAGATCATATGAAAAAGTACGGTATTAAGCCATATGATGAGGAGACTGGAAAAGGTCTGATCAGGCATGTACTAATCCGAAAAGGTTTTGATAGCAAGGAAATAATGGTTTGCTTTGTTATAAACAGAGATAAGGCCGGTGAAAATGGAGAATGGATAAAAAAAGAGAATATTCTAATAGATGAGCTTGTCAAAATAGATGGCATGGCCAGCATATCCGTATGTGTAAATACTATGAAAAATAATGTAATAATGGGCGATAAAACCTATACATTATGGGGAAAAGATACCATAACAGATAAGCTGCATATAAGAGATGTTGAAAATAAATTTGAAAGAATAAAAGATGAAGAAAACCAGGAAATAGGACTTAAATTTAATATTTCACCTTTATCTTTTTACCAGGTAAACCCTATTCAGACAGAGAAGCTTTATAGCCAGGCATTACATTATGCTGGGCTTAACGGAAAGGAAACAGTTTGGGATCTATATTGTGGAATAGGTACTATATCGCTTTTTATGTCAAAAAAGGCAAAGAAGGTATATGGAGTAGAGATCATTCCTGAAGCTATAGCAGATGCAAAAGAAAATGCCAGAATAAATGGTATAGAAAATGCAGAATTTGTTGTATCAAAATCAGAGGATATAAAAGAAGGAGACTTTGACAGACCAGATGTAATAATGGTAGATCCTCCAAGAAAGGGATGCGATGAAGAATGCCTCAATACTATCTTAAAGGTGGAGCCAGACAGGGTAGTATATGTAAGCTGTGACAGCGCGACCCTTGCCAGAGACCTGAAAAAATTGAGTTAGAAATATGAACTTAAAAAAGTTAGAGCATTTGACCAGTTTGGTCAAACTGTGCATGTTGAGACGGTATGTTTATTGTCCAAACTTCATGAAGCAAAGCATCATATCAACATAAAGGTAGATATGGACGAACTTGATCTTACAAGTGCGGAAGCGAAAGCAACATATAAAGA
>JAZUFJ010000108.1:0-6993 GCA_045640645.1 Lachnospiraceae bacterium | reverse complement strand
ACTTGTCCAAAGGTTGTTTCACCGGCTATGAACACAAGGATGTATACTAATCCTATTACACAGGATAATATGAAAACCTTAGAGCACTATGGCATCAGAGTGATCACCCCTGCGACCGGATATTTAGCTTGTGGAGATGTTGGAGCAGGTAAGATGCCAGAACCGGAAGAACTTTTAGAGCATATAATATTTGCCTTGACGAAAAAGGACCTTACTGGTAAAAAAGTTCTTGTAACCTCAGGTGGAACAAAGGAAAAGCTTGATCCGGTAAGATTCATCACTAACAATTCATCTGGAAAGATGGGCTTTTCAATAGCCAGAGCGGCATATCTTAGAGGCGCAGAGGTTACTTTAGTATATGGAAATGTATCTGTACCGCTTCCACTTGGCCCAAAGGCTGTTAAAATAGAATCAGCTGCAGATATGGCAGAGGCGGGAAAATCTGTTTGTAACGAGCAGGATATAATCATAAAGGCAGCAGCCGTAGCAGACTATACTCCTGAAACAGTGAGCAGCGAAAAGGTTAAGAAAAAGGATGATGACCTTTCCCTGCCTCTTAAAAGGACTGAAGATATTCTGGGATATCTTGGCAAAAACAGACGTGAAGGACAGTTTTTATGTGGCTTTTCCATGGAAACGGAAAATATGCTTGAAAATTCCAAGGCAAAGCTCACTAAGAAAAATGTCGATATGATAGTAGCTAATAATGTTAAGGTAAGCGGAGCCGGTTTTGGAACAGATACGAATGTGGTAACGCTTATTACTAAGGATTCAATAGAAGAGCTTCCTATAATGACTAAAGAAGAGGTAGCTAATAAAATTCTTGATTATATTATTAATTACCAGCAGAATTAAACGTCACAAACAGCTGCTTCATCAATAAGTATATTACATAGAAAGAACAGGCTAATATAAAAAGTATGGCAAAAGAAATAGCTAAAGAAGAGCGATTAGGAACAGAATCAATATGGAAGCTGATGTTTATGATGGGTATACCATCATTCATAGCTCAGCTAATATATCTATTATACAACATAGTAGATAGGATATTCATAGGTCATATCCCGGGAGCCGGAGCTGCACCGCTAACAGGTGTAGGTCTATGTCTTCCCGTTATCACCCTGGTAATGGCTTTTAGTCAGCTGGCCGGAGCTGGTGGAGCGCCCCTTGCTTCTATAGCCCTCGGAAAAGGAGATAAAGAAAAGGCTGAAAAAATACTTGCAAACGCGGTAACCATGCTGCTTTTCTTTACGGTTTTCATGGTGATACTTTTTATGGCGATAAAAAGGCCTTTTTTATATGCCTTTGGAGCTTCAGATGAAACCTATATGTATGCAGATGAGTATCTGACTACGTACCTTATGGGTACCCTTTTCGTTATGATTGTTATGGGCCTTAATATGTTTATTACGGCACAGGGTCAGGCGAAAGTGGCTATGTATTCTGTACTGATAGGAGCAGTGCTGAATATTATTCTGGATCCAATCTTTATATTTGCGCTTAAACTCGGCGTAAGGGGAGCAGCTCTTGCAACGGTTATCTCCCAGGGCATAAGTGCCGTTTGGGTAATAAGATTTCTATTTGCAAAGAATACGTCCCTTAGAATAAAACCCATGTATATGTGGCCGGACCTTAAAACTATAGGTTCGATCACAGCCCTTGGAATTTCACCCTTTATTATGTCTATAACAGAATCGCTGATTACGGTAGTGTTCAACAGAGGAGCAAAGCTTTATGGAAACGATCTGTATGTAGGATCAATCACGATTCTTCAGAGCATACAAAGTATGATTTTTATTCCTATGAATGGCTTTACAACCGGAGTACAGCCGATTATCAGCTACAATTATGGGGCAGGTAATAAAGAAAGAGTAAAGCTTACCTGCAAGCGGTTAATAATTATAGCCTTTTCAGTTTCATGTGTTATGGCTATGATGGGTATGATTATACCAAGACAGGTTGCCGGAATATTCACAGATGATAGCGAACTTATTGAGATATGTGGAAGAATGCTTCCTATATTCATAGCAGGCATGACGATTTTTGGAGCACAATCAGGATGTCAGTCATCATTTGTTGCGCTGGGTCAGGCTAAGAAATCACTGTTTTTTGCATTGCTAAGAAAGGTATTTTTACTGGTTCCATTAGCATTGATTCTTCCTGCAGCGATGAATTCTGTTATGGGAATCTATCTTGCAGAGCCAATAAGCGATGCTGTTTCAGCGATAGTATGCTTCTTAACCTTTACATTTTCAATAAATTCTATATTGGATGAAGGTCATCACTGATTATCTGTGACCATATACAATTAGGATATAATGGACATGCAATCAGGCCAATAACGGGTAAAGATACAGCCTAATTTATGCAGGCAGTATTGATATTACAGTATGAAAAGGAAAAATATATGGACAACATAAAAAAAGCTTTAATTAAGGATCAGATGACAAAAAGAATGGCAATGGTATTGATAGGACAGGTTATAATGGGTCTTTCGGTAGTATTATTAAGAAGGGCAGCGCTGGGAACAGATCCGTATTCAGCTATGATGCTGGCTCTGACAAATTTAACCTCCCTTTCTTATGGTACATTCTGTGCTATAGGTAACTGCTTCTTTTTTGTGATTGAGATTATATGGGGAAGAAAATTTATAGGCTTTGGTACCCTTGCTAACTGGTTCTTACTGGGATATGCCGTAGATATGTGGGAATTTATTTTCTCAAAAATCGGTATCGTATCTCCGGAACAGTTTACTATGAAGCTCATTCTTTGTGTGGTGTCCATAGTGGTATTTGGTTTTTCAATATCTATATACCAGTCAGGAGATATTGGAACTTCACCATTTGATTCCTTACCGCTTACTATCAATCACCATCTGCATATTCCGTTTTTCATCAGCAGAGTATTGTGCGATGGAATGGCAGCCCTTATAGCCATAGTTGCTGGCGGTGTAATAGGTATCGCTTCAGTAGTGTTTTTCTTAAGCATAGGACCAATTGTTGGTTTCTTTAATACACATTACAGTGAAAAATTATTAAAGTAGTAAAAAAAAGATTAAATCTTCTTACTACCCATTGACATTAGCACATAAAAAATACGATAATGGATACAGTATAAATAAATTAATAATGATTTAATGGGGGTATAATATGTCAAATCGAAAATGGTATGAATGGATGCTGACTGTTGTATATTTTGCAATGGTTGCGTTATGTGTCTTTCTCAACTTTTCAGCACAGCATAAAGAAAGCATGGCTACTATTATAGTTAACGCTCTTATGTTTGTGATTGTTGGGATAATATTTATCTGTGCAGAGCGTGGAAGCTTTGGTCCAATGAATTCTATTATTAAGGATCTTGCCCAGGCATCTGAAAAGATTAAGATGGATGCGATGAATACTCATTCTTATCTTTGGGAGCCATATCATTCAAGCAACATTGAGCTCTTTAAGAATGCTCGTCTTCAGGAAATATTCCGTGATTTCTTATTTGATCTTAACCGCGATGGTGCGGCAGCAAATATGTATTACAGACCAAATATTGATGACTATGTAAATGATGATCTTATCGATGATGTTATGCATCGTAATGAGCTTAACCAGGTTCCTGGTATGTTAACAGGTCTTGGTATTCTTGGTACATTCATTGGTCTTTCTCTTGGTCTTCAGCATTTTAATACAGGTACGACAGCAGAGATGACCAGCAGTATCGAACCTCTTATGAACGGTATTAAGGTTGCTTTCCATACTTCTATTTATGGTATGGTTTTCTCTCTTACATTTAATACAATTTATAAGAAGAAATTATTTGAGGCTGAGGCAGCAGTTGATGATTTCATTATTGCATTTAAGAAATATGTACTTCCTAATACAACATATGATGGAATGAACCAGATTCTTATGTTACAGGAGGCTCAGATTACTGCTATTAATAATCTTTCTAATAATTTAGGCGAAGATATGGCACAGATCTTTACTCCTCATCTTGATCGTATAGAGTCAACTATTGTTGATTTCGAAAATATGGCTACAAGATCACAGATGGATGGTATGTCAAAGGTTGTAGAGTTCTTTATTGATGAAATGAACAAGGCCCTTTCAAAGACCTTCTGGGAGCTTAATAAATCAGTAGAAGACATGTATGAGACTCAGAAAGAAAATGCATCTCTTATGCAGGAAGTTCTTAAAACTACTGGAGAGAGCGCAGGTAATCTTGATGCTGTTAACCGTGCTACAGAAAAACTTGTTTCTACTCTTAACAGATATTCAGAAGCTATTCAGGCAGTACTTGATGAGCTTAAAGCAGTACTTGATGAACTTCAGAATACTACAACAAGCATGAGCAACCAGAGCCTTACAAGTGAAAAGGTAATTGAGCAGGAAAAGAATATGCTTGCAGAACAGCAGAACCTTATCATGAGTATACAGACCTCTATTAGCGAGCTTTCTAACAATTCAACAAAATCAAGTGCAGATATTAAGGAAGCTATGATGGAAATGCATGATGGTATGTACCTCCTTAGAAGAACACTTGAAAAGCAGCCAGCAGGTACTACAACACCAGTTCAGCCAGTAATTAGGAGACAGTAATGGGACGTAAATCAAACAGAAGACAGGATGAAGAAACGAGCTATTGGCTTTCGTATTCTGATATGATGGCTGGTTTGCTTCTTTGTTTCGTATTAATTATTTCGTTAACTGTTCTGAGATCCAAGATTCAGTATGATCAGAAGCAGACTGAACTTGCAGGCAAGGAACAGGAACTTATTATTCAGTCAAAAGAGCTCGAAAACGAGCGTTTAACAATTGAAGAGCAGGGCGCAAAGCTCAATGCTCAGGAGCTTAAGCTTTCAGAGCAGGAAGGCGAGCTCTTAGTACAGCAGCAAAAGCTTGCAGAACAGCAGAAGCTTCTTGTTGAGCAATCAGACCTTCTTAAAGAACTTCAGGCTCTTATGGATGAGCAGCAGGCAAAGCTTGATAATATCATCGGTGTAAGAAGTGAGCTTGTAGAAGCCTTAAAGACAGAGTTTGACAATTCTGATCTTAGTATTTCAGTAGATGCTAAAACTGGTGCGATTATGATGGACTCCAATATCCTTTTTGCCAGCAATCAGTATAAGCTGAAGGATACAGGTGAAGAATTCCTTAAGAAATTTATACCTAGATACTTCAAGATTCTTATGAGCCCTAAATATAGCTCATATATTTCAGAAATAGTTATCGTAGGTCACACAGATACAAACGGAAGCTATTTATTTAACCTTGACCTTTCTCAGAAGAGAGCCTTCTCTGTTGCAGAGTTCTGTTTAGATGAGAAAGAGGGATTATTTAATAAGAAGGATCTTGAGGCTCTTCAGAAGATTTTATCTACTAATGGTAAGTCTTATAGTAATCCTATTCTCAAGCCAGATGGAGAGATAGATGCAGATGCTTCCAGACGAGTTGAGATCCAGTTCAGACTTTCTGATGAAGAGATGGTTCGTGAGATGATGGAAATACTTAGTGGAATCGAATAATTAAAAGAATCAGATTAAAAGAACAAAATTAAAATAATCAAATCAGAAGAGCTTAATTATAAGAATTAGTTAAAGGAATATAATTTATAGGCTCAAAAGAATTTAAAGAAAACAGTAAAAAATCGTGATTGTTAATACGATATATGGTATATTATAAGGGCGTGAACCAAAATGGTCACGCCCTTAACTTAATCAGGAGGAGGTTAACAACATAATGGAGAACAATTATGCAATAGAGATGCTGAATATTACTAAAGTATTCCCTGGCATTATTGCAAACGATAATATTACTCTCCAGCTAAGAAAAGGCGAGATTCATGCACTTCTTGGTGAAAACGGTGCTGGAAAGTCCACTCTTATGAGCGTACTTTTTGGTCTTTATCAACCGGAAGAAGGAGTAATTAAGAAAGACGGTGTTGAGGTAAAAATCAACAATCCTAATGACGCAAATGATCTTGGAATAGGTATGGTGCATCAGCATTTTAAGCTTGTTGAATGCTTTACAGTACTTGAAAATATTATTTTAGGTGTTGAACCTAATAATAAAGGCTTTTTAAAGAAGGCAGAGGCAAAAGAGAAGATTCTTGAGCTGTCTGAAAAATATGGTTTGAAGGTTGATCCCGATGCTCTTATAGAGGATATCACAGTAGGTATGCAGCAGCGTACAGAGATCCTTAAGATGTTGTATCGTGATAATGAAATCTTGATATTTGATGAGCCAACCGCTGTTCTCACTCCTCAGGAAATAGATGAGCTTATGGTTATCATGAAAAACCTTGCAAATGAAGGTAAATCAATTCTTTTCATCTCTCATAAGCTTAACGAGATTATGGCTATAGCTGACAGATGTTCAGTTCTCCGTAAGGGAAAATATATAGGAACAGTTGATGTTAAGGATACAACCAAAGAAGAGCTTTCAAAGATGATGGTAGGCCGTGATGTAGAATTTGTTGTTCAGAAGGAGGAAGCAAAGCCAGCAGATGTTATCTTTGAGGTTAAAGATTTAACAGTAGCCAGCAAGATTCATAAGAATGATGCAGTTAAGAAAGTTTCATTTTCTGTTAGAGCTGGTGAAATCGTATGTATTGCCGGTATCGATGGAAATGGACAGACAGAGCTGGTACATGGTATTACAGGTCTTGAGCCAGTGAAATCAGGAAGCGTTATCCTTAATGGTGAAGATGTGGCAAAAGCTTCTATAAGATATAGAAATACTCATGGAATGAGCCATATTCCTGAAGACAGACATAAACATGGTCTTGTTCTTGATTATTCTCTTGAGGATAATCTGGTGCTTCAGAGATATTTCGAAGATGAGTTCACAGGAGGTATGGGCGTTCTCAAGCGTGCAAATATACGTAAATATGCTGAAAGACTGATTGATAAGTTCGATGTCAGATCAGGAAAAGGAGCCACAACTGTTGCACGTAGTATGTCAGGAAGTCGGAGGCCAAGCGGTCTTAGGAAGACAATCTCAC
>JAZUFJ010000107.1:0-3375 GCA_045640645.1 Lachnospiraceae bacterium | reverse complement strand
TCCAGGAGATGGAATAGGCCCGGAAATAGTGGCTGAAGCGAAAAAGGTTATAGATAAGGTTGGAGGGAAGTACGGTCATGTATTTAATTATACAGATCTTCTTATGGGCGGTGCTTCCATAGATGTACATGGTGTACCTCTTACAGATGAAACTATAGAGACAGCTAAAGCCAGCGATGCAGTTTTAATGGGATCTATAGGTGGAGATGCTAATACTTCTCCATGGTATAAGCTTGCTCCAAATTTAAGACCAGAAGCAGGTTTGTTAAAGATTAGAAAGGCATTAAATCTTTTTGCTAATTTAAGACCAGCTATGCTTTTTGATGAGCTGTCAGGTGCCTGTCCTTTAAAGGAGGAGATTACAAAGGGTGGCTTTGATATGATGATCATGAGAGAGCTTACCGGTGGTCTCTATTTTGGTGAAAGAAAAACTGTTGAGGAAAATGGTATAAAGAAAGCCATTGATACTCTTTCATATGATGAAAACGAGATAAGAAGAATAGCTATTAAAGGTTTTGAGATAGCTATGAAGAGAAGAAAAAAGGTAACTAGCGTTGATAAGGCTAATGTCCTTGATTCTTCAAGATTATGGAGAAGTGTTGTTAACGAAGTAGCAAAGGACTATCCTGAGGTTACTCTTGAGCATATGCTTGTAGATAACTGCGCTATGCAGTTAGTAAAGGATCCAAGACAGTTTGATGTTATCCTTACAGAGAACATGTTTGGAGATATCTTATCTGATGAAGCAAGCATGGTTACAGGTTCAATAGGTATGCTGGCATCAGCAAGCTTGAATGATACAGCCTTTGGATTATACGAGCCTAGTCATGGTTCAGCTCCTGATATTGCAGGACAAAATAAAGCTAATCCTATAGCTACTATTTTATCTGCATCTATGATGCTTAGATTTTCACTTAATCTTTCAGAAGAAGCAGATGCTATAGATAATGCAGTAAAGAAGGTATTGCAGGACAATTATCGTACAGGAGATATTATGTCAGATGGTATGACCCTTGTAGGAACAAAGGAAATGGGAAGCTTAATAGCGGATAGAATATAATTATAGAAATTGAAAGGTGGATAATTATGAAAAGTGACGCAGTAAAGTGTGGTATGGCACAGGCTCCTCACAGAAGCTTGTTTAATGCACTCGGTTTTACAAAAGAAGAAATGGAGAGACCTCTTGTAGGTATAGTAAGCTCATACAATGAAATAGTTCCAGGCCACATGAATATTGATAAAATTGTAGATGCTGTAAAAATGGGCGTAGCAATGGCAGGTGGAACACCTGTAGTTTTCCCAGCTATAGCAGTATGTGATGGTATTGCAATGGGACATGTGGGAATGAAGTATTCACTTGTTACACGTGATCTTATTGCTGATTCAACTGAATGTATGGCTATTGCACATCAGTTCGACGGACTTGTAATGGTTCCAAACTGTGATAAAAACGTACCAGGATTACTTATGGCTGCTGCAAGACTTAACCTTCCTACAGTATTTGTATCAGGTGGTCCTATGCTTGCAGGTCATGTAAACGGACAGAAGAGAAGTCTTTCATCTATGTTTGAAGCTGTAGGAGCACATGCAGCCGGAAACATGACAGAAGATGAGGTTAGAAATTTTGAAGAGCATGTTTGTCCAACCTGTGGATCATGCTCAGGTATGTATACAGCAAACTCTATGAACTGTCTCACAGAGGCTCTTGGTATGGGTCTTTCAGGAAATGGTACTATTCCTGCAGTTTATTCTGACAGATTACGTCTTGCAAAGCATGCAGGTATGGCTGTTATGGAATTGTTCAGAAAGAATATCAGAGTAAGAGATATTATTACTAAGGAATCAATTATGAACGCTTTGACAGTAGATATGGCTCTTGGCTGTTCTACTAATTCAATGCTTCATATTCCAGCTATTGCTCATGAAATTGGTTTTGATTTTGATATTTCACTTGCTAATGAGGTAAGCGCAAGAACACCTAACCTTTGTCATCTTGCACCAGCTGGTCCAACATATATGGAGGATTTAAATGAAGCAGGCGGAGTACATGCAGTTATGAAGCAGCTTAGTGAGCTTGGAATCCTTAATTTAGACTGTATGACTGTTACAGGACAGACTCTTGGCGAGAATATTAAGAACGCTGTAAACCTTAATAAAGAAGTTATCAGACCTCTTGACAATCCATATTCTACTACAGGTGGACTTGCTGTTCTTAAGGGAAATCTTGCTCCAGATGGTTCTGTTGTTAAGCGTTCAGCTGTAGCAGAGGAAATGATGGTACATTCCGGACCAGCCAGAGTATTTGATTGTGAGGAAGATGCTATTAGCGCTATTAAGGGCGGAAAGATAGTATCCGGCGATGTAGTAGTAATACGTTATGAAGGACCAAAGGGTGGTCCTGGTATGAGAGAAATGCTTAATCCAACCAGTGCTATCGCAGGAATGGGACTGGGCTCAGAGGTTGCGCTTATTACTGATGGTAGATTTTCAGGAGCATCAAGAGGCGCATCAATTGGACATGTTTCACCTGAAGCAGCTGTAGGTGGTCCAATCGCTTTGATTAAGGACGGAGATATTATTGAAATTAATATCCCTGAATGTACTTTAAATGTTAAGGTATCAGACGAGGAAATGGATAAACGTAGAAAGGAATTAAAGCCTTTCACTCCAAAGGTAACATCAGGCTATCTTGCAAGATATGCTAAGCTTGTTACAAGCGGAGACAAGGGAGCAGTTCTTAAGCTTCCAGAATAAAATTAATTATAGAAATATACAGAAAAGGAGTCAGATCATGCAGCTTACAGGTTCACAGATCGTTATGGAATGTCTTCTTGAACAGGGTGTTGATACCGTATTTGGGTATCCAGGAGGAACTATTCTTAACATATATGATGAATTATATAAATATAGCGACAGAATAACACATTATCTTACCAGTCATGAACAGGGAGCAGCCCATGCAGCTGATGGTTATGCAAGAGCAACTGGAAAGGTTGGTGTATGCATGGCTACAAGTGGTCCTGGAGCTACTAATCTTGTAACAGGTATTGCGACAGCCTATATGGATTCTGTTCCATTAGTAGCTATAACAGCCAATGTTGTATTGCCATTACTTGGAAAGGATACCTTCCAGGAGGTAGATATTGCCGGTGTTACCATGCCTATTACGAAGCATGGCTTTATTGTAAAAGATGTAAACGAGCTGGCAGATACTATCAGAAAGGCTTTTGCAATTGCCAGAAGTGGAAGACCTGGACCTGTTCTTGTTGATATTACTAAAGACGTTACAGCTAATAAAGCTGAATATAAGAAGAAAGATCCTTATTCTCTTGAAATCCCTAAGAGATTCACAGATGAGGATATTGATAAAGCGGT